>NZ_JAUBQU010000116.1:0-19323 GCF_036701435.1 Microcoleus sp. Pol12A5 | reverse complement strand
CCTGGCACATCTTTAGATGAACTCATCTGTGCCTACTGCGCTCAATAGTGTCTCTTTTTTATTTGAAATGACTATACTTTCAGCAGCAAATTTAAACCTCCGAGTCAAAAGGTTAATACCAGCTAATCTGCCTTATATATCATTTTAATTAGTTATAGTTTTTTTGATTAACCTTTAAAGTGTTTAATTGCTAGACTTAATGAGAGTTTTTAAGAAAATTCGTTTTTTTGACATAGGGTTAAAAATTTTTGCAACTCTTTATACATGGTGAGAATTAAATTTTGATAAAGACTCAATTATTACTTTGATAAAATGCCTATCAGATATTTTTAAGTCGTGGGTAAAGGGATTGATATCGCATCCAAGCCTCTTCTAGGGTTGGATCAACTGATTGCGGACTTGCAGCAAGCGTTGGTGCGGCTACCATTTTGATGGTGTCATTAGCATCTGCGTATACACCAATTCCGATACCCGCCAGTAGAGCAGCACCACGCGCGGAAGCAGCAGCAACTGTAGTTGCATAGAGGGGTATTCTTAATACATCAGTCAGTAATTGTTTCCAAGGCATTTCTGCCGTTCCCCCGCCTGCTAAACGCACTTCTGTGGCCTTAAAACCTGTTGCCTCAAGTGCCTCAAAACCTTGTCGCAAGGCAAAAGCAACTCCCTCTAAAGCTGCCCGCATCAGGTGCCCCTGTGTGTGATGAAGTCCCAGCCCCACCCATGCGCCGCGTACATAAGGGTCAAGGTGTGGAGTTCGCTCACCCGTGAGGTATGGCAAAAATGTCAATCCTTCACATCCTGGGGGAACAGAAAACGCTTTAGTATAAACTTGCTGCCAGCTCAAGCCGAGGATACCTCGCACCCACTCAAGCGCTAACCCCGCATTTTGCATGGCTGCAAGGCTGTACCACTGTTTCGGTACGGCGGCTCGATAGAGATGTGTACGACCATGACGATCGATAATTGGTTGCGATCGAGCTGTAATAATTTGAGCGCCTGTGCCGATGGTTAGTTGAACTAATCCAGGCTCTAGTAGTCCGTTACCAAGTGCCGCCGCTGCGGTATCCGCAGCACCAGCGATAACAGGTAAGCCAACAGGTAAGCCAAGATGCTCTGAAGCAATAGTTGTTAGGTAGCCGGAGATCGCACTTGAGGGAATAATTTTTGGTAAGCAATCACCACGTAGATTCAGCGCCCCGATTGCTTCCCCAGCCCAGTTGTCCGACACAACATCGTAAAGCAAAGTACCACTAGCATCAGAGGGTTCTGTTGCGACTTCTCCAGTCAGCCGTAACCGCAGCCAATCTTTTGGCTGGAGTGCCCAACGCGCTTCGGTGTAGACAGTAGCCTCGTGTTCTCGTAGCCACAACAAAGTTGGCCCCGCCATTCCAGCCGTAATCGGGTTGCCCAATCGCTCTAGAATAGCGGCATCGAGCGAATGATAAGTGTTAAGCGTGGCACTAGAGCGAGTATCTGCCCAGAGGATAGCAGGACGCAGGGGCTGACCAGACTCCGAAGCTAGGACAACACCGTGCATTTGTCCTGAAAGTGCGATCGCCTGTACCCCATCAGCGCGATCTCCCACTGCCTTCCTAACAGCCGAGGCAACAGCTAACCACCAATCTTCTGCTTCCGACTCAGCCCATCCAGGGTGGGGTGAATGAACAGCATAAGAGCTTGATGCTTCACCTATAGTGGTTCCGTCTGTCGCTAGGAGCAATGCCTTAGCAGAGCCTGTTCCTAAATCTATGCCAAGCAGCATTAGGCTAATCCTCAAATCATTCAGTGTCTCAGCAAACGGGCGATCGCTTTTACCAATTCCTCATGTTCAAAAGGCTTCGAGATATGCACCTGAAATCCGGCAGCTAGGGCTTGCTGCTGATTGATTTCTCCAGCATAGGCAGTAAGTGCGATCGCAGGAATCGTGCCTCCCTGTTGGGGTGACCACTTTCTAATTTGCCGAATCAGGCAATAGCCATCCATATCGGGCATCCCTATGTCACATAAGAGTAGATCGGGGACAGATTGATTCAGGAGGGCCAACGCCTGTGCCGCCGAAGCGGCTGTGGCAACTTGTGCGCCAGATTGCATCAGGGTGAATGCTGCCAACTCCCGCATATCGGCATCGTCGTCCACAACCAAGACCTGAACACCTGCTAAGTCTGCCGCACTTTCTGGGTGGCTGTCATCAGAAGAGGGTTCCGGCTCTACGATGTTTAACGGTAGCCGGATGGTAAATGTAGCCCCTAAGTTCTGTCCTAAACTGTCTGCTTGAACGGTTCCTCCATGCAGTTCGGTAAAATGACGGACGATCGCTAGTCCCAATCCCAATCCGCCGAATTGTCGGGTTGTTGTACCATCTTCTTGACGGAAGTAGTCAAACACATGGGGTAAGAAGTCTCGTCTGATGCCTTTTCCAGTATCTTTGACTTGAATCTGAGCATACATACCAACCTGTTCTAGTTGCACCTCGACTCGTCCTCCGGTTGGGGTGAACTTCACAGCATTGGAGAGCAGGTTCCAGACTACTTGTTGGAGGCGATTGGTATCGCCTAAAACCGTTCCTGAAATAGGATTAAATGTGGTCTGGATTTGAATGTGCTTGGCTTCGGCTGCTAGTCGTACCGTTTCCCGTGCAGCCTCAATCATTGCCCCTAGATTCACAGGAGCGACGTTAAACGTCATTTTTCCTTGCAGAATGCGCGAGACATCCAATAAGTCCTCAATTAGTTGAGCTTGCAGCTTGGCATTGCGTTCGATCGTTTCCAGGGCTTGCTGGGTTTTTGTGGTATCTAGTCGCCCAGTTCGCAGCAATTTTGTCCAGCCCAGAATTGGATTGAGAGGCGATCGCAACTCGTGGGACAATACCGCTAAGAATTCGTCTTTAATCCGGTTAGCGGCTTCTGCTTTTGTGCGATCGCGTTGAGCTCCCCGGTACAACTGAGCATTGTCGATCGCCAAAGAAGCACGACGAGCCAATTCCTCTGCCAGTTGCAAATCTGCTGAGGTATACCGTCGTCCAGATTCGGCTGAGATAAAGGAAATGACCCCTAGAATTCGTGCCTGAGTTCGTAATGGCACCGTCATTACCGATTGGAATCCAACCTGCCGCAGAATTTCTAAATGCTCTGAGTCACGCGCTGCCTGTACTAACAGTTCATCCGGAATCTCCGGCACAAAATCCGGTTGCCCAGTTCGCAGTGTAAATGCCGCACCGCGAGGGTCATCCGGATTCAGAGGATACTTGTCTCTAATCTGATATGCCCATGAAAGCTTGGCAGGGTCGATGTGAGCAACCGCAATCTGCTCGATCGAACCATCCTCTTCTATCATGTGAACCGTACACCAGTCCGCTAATTCCGGCACTGTAAGCTGCGCGACTCGCTCCAAAGTTGTTTGATAATCGAGTGAGGATGCAAGCACCGCACTTGCCTCAGAGAGAAAGCCTTGGGCACATTCTAACTGCACCCGTTCCGTCACATCTACCACATAAACGAGAATGCCTTCGGCCTGACCGTTTGAGTTAACGGTTGGAAGATAGTAAACATTGTAGTAACCGGGACGGCGATCGCTGCGTGCGGGAACATTCACCGCAAAGTTCGGTGAGATGAAAGGATTCCCTGTTGTGTAAATCCGATCGAAGACTTCGACTAATTTGGGATCGAACTGACCAAAAAGTTCTCGAATTGAACAGCCTAAGTGCTGCTCGCGGGTTAATCCATTAATTTCTGCTAATGCTTCGTTGATGGCAATAAATCGCTGCTTTTCATCTAACAGAGCAAGTCCAATGGGTGATGTTTCAAAGACGGTTTCCAGTTGGCACTGTGCGGCTTCTGCTTCGGAGCGTGCAAGGCGCTCGCGTTCTAACAGTTGTTCTCGTTCTTGTTCTGCTTGCTTGCGCTCCGTCACATCCAGCACCAGCGACAATACCGAAATCATCCGTCCCGATTCGTCCCTGAGACTGGAGTTATACCACTCGCAATGCACAATGTTGCGATCTGCGGTGTAATTGCGGTTGTATGAAAAAATATGGGGTTCTTCGCCATAGACCAGCCGTTGGCAGACTTGAGCAACTGCTTCCAGGTCTTCCTCAAAGACAAAAGGTATCTCTGTTAAAGATGTGCCCAGCATTTCTTCGGCTTTCCAGCCCAAAATGCGCTCTGCACCAGCAGACCACCGAATGACTCGAAAGTCTCGATCCCATTCAACCACTGCCATTGGAGAGTTTTCAACATGGAAGTTGAGCTTTTGTAGGGCTTGACGCAACGCCTCTTCTGCTTGCTTGCGTTGTGTGATATCGATGACGACGCCGATCGAGTGCTTGGGATTTCCCTGAACATCATAAGTAAACTTTCCTCTCGCTTCCACCCAGTGAACCGAACCATCTGACCAACACAGGCGATATTCATGGTGATACTCTTCCTTTTCAGCTATGGCTTGCTGAAATTTCGCCTCAGCTTGTGCTAGGTCATCGGGATGAACTCGACTTGCCCAAACCTTATAGCCCGGTTCGCACTCATTCGGTTTTAGCCCTAGTATCGTGAAGTGACCTTCTGACCAAAGCAAGGCATTGGTCTGTATGTCCCACTCCCAGGTTCCCATGCGTCCAACCTTCAGAGCGAGTTGCAGGTGAGCTTCACTTTCTCGCAATTCCGCTTCTGCCCGCGATCGCTCCACGGCTAGCCAGGTTTTTTCGGCAATGCGCTCCATCAGCACCACATCTTCCTCAGTCCAGTGGCGAACAGAGACATGGTGCAACACCAACAATGCAACAAATCGCCCTTCTTTCACCAATGGAACACATAGGAGAGATTGGGTTTGGATTGCGTCAAAGGTAGCAGCCCCCGATCCGGCAGTCCTAGGATCGCGAGCGACATCATCTACGACAATAGTTTTGCCCTGCTTTAATTGAGCAATAAGTTCAGGGCCAAACGAATCCATGTGATGTCTACCCACCACGCTGATGACACCATTGCAATAGTCGCGATCGACGATCACATATTCCTGAGTAGAATCAATTTCGCCGTAGGTACAGCGAGTGACATTGAGGTGCTCTCCTGCGGAGCTAACCACCCGCCACATAATTTCCTTCGAGTCTTGAATGACACGAATCGCGTCATTCAGTTCAATCAAAAACTTCTGCTGCCGTTCTTTTTCCTGTAGCTCTGCCAGCAGTGACTCAATCTGTCGCCGAGCCTCAACTTCGGCCGTCACGTCAATGTTATAAATCAACACACCCTGAATGGTTCCCTCAGCATCCCGCCAAGGCGCAAAGATGTAGTTGAAGAATCCCTCTTGCAACACACCATCACTGTTTCGATCCCAGTAAGCAGGCGACTCATTTCCAATGAACGGTTCTCCCGTCCGGTAAACGCGATCGAGCGCTTCAAAGTAAATTTGTCCCTCTAGCTCGGGGAAAACGTCCCGCATTGATTTCCCGATAATGTCTGAAGTGCGCCCAGCCACTTGCAGATAGCTGGGATTGGCAAATTCATACACGAGATCGGAACCTTTAACAATGGCAATCATGGCGGGGAACTGCATCAGGATGTCATATAACCGCTTGCGTTCGCTTTCTGCTTCCAGTCGGGCAGTTTGTTCTCGTTTTAAAAGGCGATCGCGCTCCGCTTCCATTTGTTTGCGCTCTGTGATATCAACCGAAACGCCAATCATGCGAACTCCCCGTCCGGTTTCATCCAGATAAACTTGTCCCTGACTATTGATCCAGCGCACAACGCCGTCCGGACAAATTACCCGATACTCCTGCATATAGGACTGTTCTCCAGCACTTGCCCGTTGGGCCGCTTGAATCACCCGTTGTCGATCGTCTGGATGAACGAGAGCAAAAAAGTCTTCTCCTGTGCCTTCGTGAAGACCCCAAACCTCTAGAGCATTACCAGAACACACCACCTGATTGGTCTGCAAATCCATATCCCAGACAAATATCTGAGCTGCCGTCAGTGCCAATTGCAGGCGTCCTTCGCTCTCTCGTAATGCCTGTTCAACCTGTTTGTAATCCGTCACATCACGAGCAATACTCAATACTGATACAACAGAATCATCACTGCCAAATTCGGGGACAATACGTGCCTGATACCATCGAATACTATTTAGAGTCGGAAACTTAAATTCAATCGTCTGTTCCTGCCCTGTTGCAAAGACTTGCCGTAAACTATCATGCCAAAAACGATTGAGGTCTTCTGGCATTCCTAGCTCAACATTGGTCTTGCCAACAAATTGCCCTGATGGAATACCTGTTACCAGTTCTACAGAAGGGCTAACATAAATATGGCGAAACTCTGTATCAATTCGGCTAATAATGTCTGGGGCATTTTCAGCCACCATCTTGAACTGTTGTTCTCGCTGCCGCATTTCGGATTCCAAGCGTTTGCGCTTTGTCACATCCCGAAAATAAACTGCGACACCTTCGGCAGATGGGTAGGCATTTGCCTCTATCCAATACTCGACAGATTCCCCGAATTCTTCCCAGGAAACAGGGACTTGTTCCGCCACTGCCCGATGTAGTTCTCGATAGGGAATTGCACCGACTAGCTCAGGAAAAACATCATTCCAAACGTGGTTTCCCAGTAGCTCTTGTGGCGTTTTGTGCAGGATTTTAGCCGCCGCCCGATTCACATAGGTGTAGCGCCAATCGCAATCGAAGGCGACAAAAGCATCCGTAATGCTTTCCAGAATCGTTGCCACCTTGCGCTCAGTTTCTTGGGCGGGGAACAACTGTTCGCATTCAAGAGTGCGGGCAAAGTTTTCAATGACTTCAGAGCGAGAAATTCCTCGCCTGCGAGCCTCTTTATCTAGCGATCGCCATGCTGTATTAGTCAGAGATACGCTTACTCGTTGTTTCGTCTCCGATTTCCAATTGCTAACAAACTTGCCTCTGGCGTCGCGCTTCATGAATATCCATCCGTATACATACACGGTCTTCTCTATTCAACCTGAGTTACTTCCTCTGGGGAATCTGCCTTAAGATAGATGCTTTGGCAAGAGAGAAGATCCGAAAGAATGACCTCAATAAATATTGCGCTGTACGGGCTGCTGAATTTCCCTTTGCACTCGTAGACATAGAGCTGGGCTCGACGGGAGAATCCCACGGGTTTAACGTAGTGCAGCCGTGGCAGTGTCAAATAAGTTTCCTCACGGAGGCGGATGGTGCCTAGGACAATCGGGCTAGCGTTGCTTTAGCACCGAACTCATGAAAACTACGCAACTGGTCAGCAACAGTATCGACGAAGCGTGGTGAGTGTACTAAATCTCCAAAAATTTCCGGTAGCTTGAGTAATAGTCTGGGATCTAATTCACTCAAACTGGCGCGTTGAGTGAGGATGTCTGCTAATGGGTCATCAAGGGGAATAGGTTGCCATTCTCGATCGTGACTATTGATTTATCTACCCCAAGCAGCAATCGTCTAACTTAAGTCATCGATCGCACATTCAAGTTGTAATTTATCGCGGAGCGAACCCAAAACAAACTTACGAATTTTACCCGATCCATTCAGTCTAAAGCGCGGAAGCCGATCGCGAATTTTCGGACGGAAAAACCGTTCAATTAATTTTTTTTTATAATCGTCTAAAAATCTGCACTATTCCTACAGCAAAGATTATTCCTACTACCAGGCAAATTGTAATTAAGCGGGATGTAAACTTTTCCGCTTAAAAACTCTATTTTTTCTGTGAGGAGTGTAATGAAGAATTATGGCTGTTGTTTGTTTGGGAATCTATATAAAGATAAGAATTCCTGTCAATTTATTGCGTTAAAATTCACCTAAATCAACCTCAAAAAAACTTTTGGGCGCTGCGGTGCCAAGAGGCGATCGATCGCAACTAGGAACTCAAGAAAGGTACATTTACTACTTCCCCTGACACCGATCCGACTTGCACTTTCAGTCTTTCGCCTCCCGCTTTTGTGCGGATGTAAGCAAGACCAAAAAAGCCGGATTCAGTTTTCGTAAAACTGGTGAGTTTGCCGACTTTTTCCTCTCCGATTGTGACTGCTGTTCCGGGTTCAACCGCACCGCTCAACTGCACGCCCCAAAGCTGCTGTTTGACTCCTTTGTAGGTATTCAACCTGGCAATTGTTTCTTGACCGATATAGCAGCCTTTGTCATAGGTAATAGTATGTAAAAGACGGGCTTCTAAGGGGTTGTAATCGTCTGTGAGTTCAAAATCGGGTGCGGGGCGTCCTTGTTCGATTCGCAGTTGTTCCCAAACTCGATCACCCATCGGTACGGCCCCAGCTTGGACTAATTCATGCCACAACTTGGCTGCATCGCTGGCTGGCGCAATTAACGTGTATCCGGGAGTTGCTAAACCGCTACCAACCGCAACTCGGACTTCCATACCTGCAAAACTTATCAATTTGTGAGTAGCGTAAGGTTGATTTTCTAGTTCGGTAACTCCGATTTTTTTTAGTAGTTGAGTGCTTTCCGGCCCGATGAAACTGAAAGCAACTGTTGTATCAGTTAAATCTGTTAACTCAACGCGATCCATTGGGAAAATATAGCGATCGAGCAATTCCAGCAGTTGGTGGCGGCGGTTGGCTGATACTAGCAGCAGTACAGCATCTTCTGTAGCGTAAGCGGTGGCGAGGTCGATCGTCCGGGCGGTGGAGGTGACGAAAACGGTGTCGCAACCTTGACCGGGTTTGAGTATATTGAAGTTATTGGTACTTTGATTGTGCAAGAACCGCAGTCGATCGCTGTCTGAGATTTGAATGCGTCCCCAGTGAGTGCGATCGTACAAAGCCACACCTTGTTTAGTTGCTGCGATCGCTTCTGTGTCGTTACCAAAACTCACTGGCACAATTTCTTTGGTGGTTAACTCTGCAAAAGTAGCACCAGCCGCTGCTTGAATGTCGTGCAATTCTTGAATCAGCATAAAATTTTGTTGACTGTTGACTGTTGACTGTTGACTGTTGACTGTTGACTGTTAACTACTGCTTTCCTGTCAACTGACAACTGACTATTTGCCCAAATTGGCGAATATTTCTTGTATTAATTGACTGGCTTTGGCATCAAGACGATTCCAATCTACATCGCCAGTGTCATCGTCAATCAAGCTAGTGTCAATTACAACTTCCTGGCTTTGCAATTGAGTGTGGGCGGGCTGGTAGTTGACAAAGCAGACTCGATAGCAAAGTTCCCAAATATCGACGCATCTTTGCTCGCCTTGAAGCTCTAAAATTAGTTGATAGCCCGGAATTGGAATCTGCACTTCTTGATAAGTGCCCGTCCACACAGACTCCTCTAATTGTTTGCGGATGTTGTCGAGCACTCGAATCATCGCTGGCTGCATCAGCAGTTCAGCTTGCTGCCAGGCGATCGGGCTGGTTATTTTAGGCTTCATATACAGGGTTCTAAAAAAGAAAATCAATAAATTAATTTTCTAGCATGGGGTGCCAACTTTTGAGATATCCGCCACAGAATGTTAAATTTAGTCGTCACCAAATTCAAAAGTCAGCCGTCAGCAGCAAAAGTTAAAGCCGTTCTCGGCTTGACGGCTAAAAACGGCTGGAACTGTTGATATTGAGTTATCGAATGGGTAATGTAGGATTTGAACCTACTACCAAAGAGTTAGCCCTAACATTTATAGGTAAGTCACTCCGGTCTCTCAACCTCTCTCAAATTACCATACTCACCAGCAAGAGGGGGAACTTTGAGGGAAGAAAATCACGATATAGGACACGAGCGCATCCGCGCTTATCTGAGGGAGTGCCAGAAGGCAGCACCTAAAGGTGTAAGCATCAAGCAAACCCGCAAGGGTACAAATACTTACCTGTCGTTTCAGATTACGGTCGGTTCCAAGCGTATTGAGAGGACGGTGGGGGAGTCTTGCACCATGCAGGGTATCACCAGCGCTGCTGCAAAAGCCCTACAAGTAGCAGACGCTCTCAAACGCTTGCACACTGAATCTGAGTTTCTGGCGTGGTACGATCGCGAGATTCTCAAAGTAAACGTCATTCGTAATGATTTACTCACCTTTGGTGAGGCAATAGCCAAAGTAGAAGCACTTTATTGGGGCGGTACGGACAAGAAGCGCAACAAGCGCGATCGTACTTCAGTGAGTCAGCAGGCAACATACACGTCGGTTTACGGGCGCTTTTATGCGCTGTTGCCCGCTGACAAGCTTTTTAGTACCAAGGATGTACTAGCCGCTCTGTATACCAAGATGGGCGGTACTAAGGTATTCGGTGACTGCCTGTACGCTTTCAAAAAATTAGCTCTAACTATTAACCATACATCAACCTATGAAGAACTAGAGAAAATCATACACGTACAAACCGAATTTAGACAGCTTCAGAATGCTGAATTAGAAACTTTTTTGCTTTGGATGCAAAACTGTAAGAATGACAGCAATGAACGGTATGCACATCGACGCAGGCAATGGCTATGGGTTTTCTCGATGCAGTTAATCTATGGATTGCGAGTACACGAGGTGTTTGCTATTCAGAACATAAATAAACCTTTTGTCACGAAGGATGGTGTAACTATTCCCGCGTTACGTGATTTAAATAATCATCGAATGATAGCTGTAGTGAGTGAACTAACACAGCTAGGTACTACTACCAAAACAGGCTATCGTTTAACAGCCCCCATGTTGCCTCCCAGTCACCCCAACTTGATAAATGAATTGGCTATCAGGGATGGAGAGCTACCTGGGTTAGTCATTAGATCTAATAACCCAAAAGTAATTGTTGACAAGTACAACCACAGTGCGCGAACAGTCCTTAAGCGGTGGAACGCACCCATTACTCAGACTCACGCGCTCAGGCACTTGTGCAATCAAAATGGCAAGCAAGCTGGTATTAGTTTGGAGGATAGGGCTGCCAATCTCGGACATAGTGCAGCGATGAATAGCAGCACCTACTTGAAGCGTGAGGCGACTAACACAAGACTCGCTGCAATCGATGCTATGCACACTAGAATGATGCCCTTAGAGGGTGCTATCGCTGTGTTGAAGCGAGTGGGAAGTACGACGGAAGCGATAGCGTTAGTGAGCGAGATATACGGGGTGAGTGTTGAGAGGGTGATGAGGGAAGTCCCAAGCGTGGATTATTGAGAATATTCTCAAGATGAAGTGGCGGAAATTTGCTGAAGGCAAGGTGAAATTACAAACTCTGCTTAGCCAATTTAAGAGCGAGTAAGCGCAAAAGGAGTTAGTCAAACCCGTAGGGTTTCGCTAATTTTTTCTTGCTTGTTTGTCACTTAATCGTGACCGTGCATGACCGCACTAAACCCTACGGGTTTCGGGGAAGATTACGGTGATATTCTGCCTCACTTTCTATAAGCCAAAATATTCCGAGACACGTAGTGTTTCGGGCTAAAGAAATATACAAGTTTTCTCACTTAGTATACTTCGCAAAATGTCACGAAACCATATGGGTTCCGGCTGGGATTATTACCACACTTTGCACCACTTGTCATCCTGCTACGGAGTGAAATTTAAAATATTGGCAAAGTTTTGGTGTACAGTAAAACTAGGGCAAGTAAATTACCTCCCTTGAGGTGCTTGGAGCTTGCCCCGCCCTGAGCAATCAGAGTGAGTTTGTGACTTTTTCTCCAAAAAAAAAGCCCGCTATCCTTTGTCTAGAAGGTTCGGCGAGGCAATGCGAAATAATTGTTGTTCCGATCGTAGCATTAAGCTGAAATTTATATATAAAGATTAGCCATAATGTTTCTTAAATCCTTTCACAGTAAGGGTTTTAAATTTTAGCATTGCCCTCAACGAACGACTTCAATACTAGGGATAGCGGTTTACCCACCTTCACGTAAGGCTTAACCGCTATGACTAGCTTATCACGCAATTCTGATACGGCAACAGTAGATTCAGTAGAAGTTGCAAAATATTTACAATCATCGCCACACCATCGGGAGTGGGTAGAGGGTAGCGGTGTCGATTTTAGTATCACCCTACTTAGTGTCAAGAGCTTGCTAGATCGCAAGGTTGTAGCCCATCGCATCGGCTGGAAGCATTATCCCGACGATTATCCTTTAGGCTGGTTTGCATCTGGGATTGACCTTACAACGATGCAGCCTCAACATTTTGGACAGTTCAAGCCTAACGATGAAATTTTACTACCAGGGGACGAAAAACCCAGAAAATACCTCTCTGACAAAGGGCATCCATACGACGCTATCGCACTTCAACACCCAGATAAAGGTTACTGGCAGCGCGTTCTAAACGATTCCTCAATCCCTGTTGATATTGATGAAGGGGCGAAAAAGTCAGGCGCGGGGATGACTTGCGGATTCCCCTCGCTGGCACTGTGTGGTGTCAGTATGTGGCAAATTAAGGGGGAATTGGTTCCCAACCTAGCTACACTTGCAGCTCCGGGCCGGACGTTCCGCATCCGCTTTGATATGGACGTGTTGACTAAAAAAGAAGTAAAGCTTGAAGTCAAAAAGCTTGCCAAGGTACTGGAAAAGCGAGGCTGTAACGTTTTGGTGGCAATGTGGAATCCTGAGCTAGGCTTAAAGATTGACGATGTGCTCGTCAAACACGGCCCGGAGATGGTGAAGAAAATTATGGCTGATGCACTCCCCTATGCTCAATGGCTTAAGAGTATCGAAAAACAGATAAACAGCATCACTCAGTCGCGTGACACAAGCGATTTGAGGAAAAAGAGCAAACTTCCCAGCGCTGACGCGAAAGCACGAGAATTAGCTGAAGATTACCGCGACCGTTTAGCTTTCAACAATGAAGTGCTGTGCTGGTATCGGTACGAGACAGATACACCGGGCGTTTGGTCGCCCGAAACTGACGAATACATTGAGTCTGTTGTGTATCAACTGCTGAAGTCGCAAGGACTAGAAGACATCCCGCCAGCGTATGTCACGGCTGTGGTTAAATTTCTCCGACACGAACTTATTAAGAGAAGTTGGAGAGAACTTCCAAACCTATTGCCATTCCAAAATGGAGCACTGGAAATTGCCACAAGCAAACTGCTACCGCACTCACCGGGACACAATTTCACTTGGTCGCTACCGCGTCAACATTCCGCTGTAGCGTCAGATTGGTCAAAAATTGCCGATTGGCTGCACTTTGTCTCCAAAGGCAACAAACACATACAAGACTTGATAATCGCGTTCTGTAACGCCGTTCTAAAGGGACGTGCTGACATTCAGAAGTTCTTGCACCTGATTGGAATTGGTGGCAGCGGTAAAGGTACGCTGATGCGCCTAATAATTGCGCTCATAGGAGTGGAAAACACACACAGCACTACTCTCGATGATTGGTGCAGCAACCGTTTTGAAGCAGCACAGGCGTACAAAAAGCGATTGGTAGTTTTCCCCGATGAAGATAAAGGGACGCGCAAACTCGGTAAGTTTAAGCAGCTAACTGGTGGCGATTGGCTTAGGGCTGAAGAGAAAGGCAAGAAGCCCTTTAAATTCCAATTTGAAGGAATGGTAGTGCTTGGTTCAAACTTCCCTATTTTTGGAGCCGACAACTCTAGCGGTATGGCACGGCGAACGATTACAGTGCCATTTGATGCAGTAGTAGGGTCAGTCAACCTCAAGCTGGGAGAAACCTTTGAACCAGAACTGGCAGCATTCACCAATTACCTGCTATCGCTGGATGACGACTGGGTAGAGCGTATCCTGCGGGGGGTAGTTGATATCCCAGAAATAAATTTGCAGGGCTGGGAAAACACCATCAGAGATAACCCGATCGCCGGATTCCTAAACGACAGACTCATCTATGACCCACTAGCCCAAACTTCAATCGGAGATTCAGCTTACGCCGAGGGGTCAATTTACCAGGCTTATGACCTTTACTGTTCTGAGCAGGGTCATAAGCCACAGGCGATTAAGAACTTCAGTCCGAACCTGATTGAGCTAGCAAGTACGATTCTCGGTTGGCAGGTAGAGAAAGTCCACACGAGAGTAGGAAAAATAGTCAAAGGACTCCGACTGCGGACAAAAGCTGATGAGTATATCCCAACTTACGATTATGAGCTTCACTCTCGCTGTGACGGATTCTGTGACGGGTCGGTGACGGATTCTGTGACGGGTCAGAACTCCGTCACAGAAACGATTGTGACGGGTGTGACGGATAAACCTCTTATTCAGGGGGAAAAATTAATTGATGACATTCCGACCACCGATAAAGCTTGTGAGGAAGTGAAAACCGAAAATATCGAGAGCGCTATAGACTTTTATCCGTCACACCCGTCACTGGAGCCAGAAACCCTATCAATAAAGGAACCTGACCCGTCACAGAATCCGTCACACTACCCGTCACAGAATCCGTCACCGACTTCCTTAAGTGTTGGAGTAACTCATGAAGAGCTTAAGGTTCGCGACCGGGTGCAGATTTTGGATGACGGGGAATATCACGGAAGTTACGGGGAAGTCACTGATGTGGGCTTGGGTCGCGCCGAAAAGGACTATTATATTGCCCTGGATGACTTGCCTACCCTAAAAGTTGTTATCAGTGTTCTATACACTCAAAATGTTCCTGTTCTGAAGTTGTAGCGGTTGCGGGGGTTAGGTAGGGAAATATGGATTTTCCCGCCTAGCTCACATATCATCTAGTATCCCCCATGTGCCGATGGCTAGGAAGTACAAACTTCGTTCGGAGCTGAAACTTTTTTGGTCGCGAACATTGTATAAGCTTGTACCTCAGCGCCATCGGCTGCAATCTACAATCTTCGTTGCGACCGCCGAAAAATTTCCCCGTGAACATCGTATAATCGATTTTTAAAAACAGATTTTGTGTTTCTCCCGGTTTGCATCCGAGCGGTTTTTAAAAATCGATTAAATTCAATCTGTAAAACGCGCAATTCTTTGCCCCGTCTTGATTGTAGCATTTTAGGTATAACTTTTAGGGTAACTTCATTTTGCCTGTATCTCGGCTGTACCCTATTTGAATTAGGCTCAAATCAGATTATAGACACTTGTAGACAAAGGTGTTGACATTGTAGACAGCCATCGGTTAATGTAGACATATTGTGTCTACAAGTGTCTACAATGAGTAACAGTCAGGTTATATCTTTTCGTGCCTCCGGTCACTTTTTAAACTGGATAGAAGCCCAAAGGGAGGAAGGGGAATCGCCCAGCCAAGCTGCGATGCGCGTCCTCAAAGCGCTTGCTACTGGGGAAGACATAGAAGTGTCTACAGTAATGTCTACAGTAATGTCTACAGTGATGTCTACACGAAGCAATGATAGTTTGATGTCTACAGATTTGTCTACAAATATTGTTGAAACTGTAGACACTCAGGTAGCCGCTAAGTTAGACCCCGTACTTGAACGCTTGGCAGCGCTGGAGGAACGCCTGGGAAAATTGAGAGCCTGAGCGATGACAACAGCGAAACTGAATCGCTCAGGCTTGAATTGAAAGCGGCTAATCAGCAGCTAGCTGAATGGGATAAAGAACTAAATCAACTGCACGAGCGGAACGGTGATTTGGGACTTGAGGTGCAAAATCTGAAAGAACAGTTGGCGATCGCCACTTGCGACCGGGAAGAAAATCAAAAAAGTTCGCCTGCCAGCGGCGTTGCCAGCGACTTATCTGATAAGGCGGCCAAAGTTCTCAGCTTCATCCGTCCCTATCTGGTAAAGAAAGTTCCAGCTAACTTACTAGCAAAACTTGAGGAGATTTTAGGGGAGGACTGAAGTGTAAACCCCAAAAGGGGGAATCAGGAATAAAGAGCTAGCGATTCCTGAGCAGTAACTGGTCACGGGGTAACGCTGCGAAGCTTCTCAGTAGCCATCTTTTCGTACTGAGGCAACTTGTAAGCTCGAAACAATTCCACAGCTAGTGCAGTTACTGAGGTATCGACAACACAAAACTTTACAATCACAGGGTTGCATTTTCCCTCAAATGCTGCGATCGTAAGAGGTAAGGAAGATTGATAGGCGCAGCTACCCGGTGCTACTAACACCGAATAGTTACGACTTCCCCAACAGTTCATTATCAACAGTTGGAGCTTAATAATAATGACACAACTTAACGGCGCTCAAACAAGTACGCCGCAAGATTTAACATTGCCACGAGGTAAAATCCTTATCTCGCGACAAACCCTGCGAGAGTTACTCTCGCTGCTTTCTCTCACTACGCCAATTGTGGGGCATCCGCAGCCGCCGGATCGGCATTGGAATGCCATCAAATCAGTCCGTCTAGCACGCGCCCGAAAGATATTAAGACGGACGCTTGCGGGTGGTAGTAAAGCCCTCAAGGAAGAAGTTGACGACTAAGCCACGCCAAAGTTACCCCTAAGAATATTAGGGGTAATCTGTGGTCACTATGATAGGCTTAAACCTGCTCATCCTTGGCCTGTACCCTACATCAATCCGATTAATTTATTCTCTCGGTAACAGTAAACGGGAAAGGCTACTCAAAATTTATTCACCAATAATAGCCCAGCGGGGCATAATGGGGATAATTTGAGGGAGAATTGAGAACACCCTGCTTTACACGCAGGATGTAAGTAGGTCAAATCCATACAGTATGCAGACTACCAAGAATGGGTAATGTAGGATTTGAACCTACGGCATCCTGCGTGTAAAGCAGGCGCTCTACCACTGAGCTAATCACCCAATTGCACTCACCGGGATTTATCATATCACAGTAACTCAGAAAGATCAAGTAAAAAAAATCCTAAACTCTAAATGCCCTCTGGCCGCACCCACGATCAAATAACCATGTGGAGTTTGCCCGCTGTGGCAGCCCTCACCTTTGGCCAGACTCAGAGCAGCAACCTGACTTTGCTCGTTTCCGGCAGCTTCCTATTCGGCGGGCTGATGTTTGGCCCCGACTTGGATATCTACTCTTGCCAGTATCAGCGCTGGGGATGGTTCAAAGCGATTTGGCTCCCGTACCAAAAAAGCCTGCGCCACCGCTCTTTTTTGTCCCACGGCCCTCTCATCGGCACTGCTCTGCGAATCTTGTACCTCGCTATCTGGATTGCGGTTTTCGGAATGCTGGGATTGGCAATTGCCGAAAAAGTCGGGAACTTAGGCGGGAATTGGCAGGATGTGGTTTTGAGTTACGGGCGATCGACCTGGGAACACCGCATCGAAATTTTAGCCGTTTACATCGGTCTAGAATTGGGCGCGATGAGCCACTATCTGAGCGATTGGGGCGGCTCGGCTTACAAAAAATTCAAAAAGAAAGGATTGAGCGGGTTGCGGCCTCCTGGCACAATTAAGAGGCGCAAACGCCAACCTCCCCGCCGCATTTCCAGCAAATCTAAAAGGTAAATTCCGATGTCTAATTCCCACAGTCGATCGCTCACAGCACTCAAAGAACTTATAGAAGTTGTGGCTAAATTGCGCTCGCCAGACGGCGGATGTCCTTGGGATTTAGCCCAAACTCCCCAAACTCTAGTTCCTCACATAATCGAAGAAGCTTATGAAACCGCCGACGCGATTCGCAAAGGAGATAAAGATGCGATCGTGGAAGAATTGGGCGACTTACTGTTACAGGTAATTCTGCAAGCTCAAATTGCCAGCGAATCCAATCAATTCACCTTCGCCGAAATCGCTGCAGGCATTACAGAAAAACTAATTCGGCGGCATCCCCATGTCTTTGGCGATGTCGAACTAAACAGCGTGGATGAAGTCAACGAAAACTGGGAAAAAATCAAAGCAGCAGAAAAAGGCACAACTTCGGAAAAGCCGGCAACTTTAGCCTCGAAAATGAGCCGTTATGCCAGCACTTTGCCCCCGATAACAGCCGGGATGAAAATCTCTCAAAAAGCTGCGGAAGTGAGTTTTGATTGGGACAGTGTAGACGGCGTTTGGGATAAATTTCACGAAGAAATGGCAGAATTTGAACACGCTCTCAAACACGAGGATAAGGCAGCGCAGCAGTCGGAATTGGGAGATATTATGTTTGTGTTGATTCAATTAGCTCGCTGGTATGATTTAGATCCGTCGGCTGCTTTGCAGGGAACAAACGATCGCTTCGTGCAGCGGTTTGCGAAGGTGGAGGCTGCGTGCGATCGACCTTTGTCAGATTATGCCCCAGAAGAGTTAGAATCTCTGTGGCAGCAAGCTAAAGCTTTAATTGCTAAACAAAAGGGCGATCGGTAATCAATCACCGCAGATAAAATGACATCCGCGTTCATCAGCGTTCATCCGCTAATATCTGCGGTCCAAAACTCCCCATCTCAAGAATTTGGTTGCATCAGTTCAGATGTCAGCAATGAACTACTCGTAAAGCTTCGGGTCATTGTAAGGCGGATGTTCGCAGGCTATATAAAGCGCATTTGTCGGTTCCAGGGCTTCCCCAGTCACCGGATCGATCGGCTTGAGGACAAAGCATAACAGAGAGAGCGATCGCCAATCCAAACTTTCTAACTTCCCGCGTTCGTAGCGACTAACAGTAGCATTACTAATACCGACATCTTTTGGCACAGGATCTCCGGCTGTCCGAAACAGAGCGGCCTCGTATTCTTTTGTGACCATTTCTGTTTCAATAATTGACCAGCCCCGAATCTCTCTAGCTGCTTTCAGAAGTTTGCCCAATCTACCGCGTCCCGTATCCGTAAATCGCACAGGGCGCAGTTTTTCCCGATCGACGACAGCCTTAAAGTCAAGAAATCCCGGCATTTTACAGATCCAATTTAACTCTTAAGCTAGCTGTACTTTTGCCTTGTTCAAGGCAGCACGCAGAGTTTGAGCATTACACATTTAGAAACATTACTGCAACTTCTCTGCATTCGTGTAGAATAATATGATACAGTAAGATACAAAGACGAACACCTACTAACTCACCCAAGTTCAGGAGTGACTCAGCCATGACAGCACTGTTTCGCCGCATCCAACCCTCGAAAAAGCTCCGCATTACAGTCAGGTCGATCGCCCAACTGCTCAAAATCAGCCAAAATCAAATTAAGCGAGTCGAATCTTGGGCTTTCGTGGTTTTTGTGCATCGGCGGGACAGAGGCGGCCTGTTTGTCAGCTACCGCAGGCTGGAAGAATGGCAAAATGCGATCGCCCATCATATCCAAACCTGCCCCACCCTTGGAGAACTCTCGCAGCTCAAAACATCCATTCACTACGACAGCCGGAAATTCAAAAAACAATGCCTCCAAAAAACACTTGACTTTTTAAATCAAATGTGCAGTGAAAGACAAGACGAACTCAACATCTGGGAAAGCTTAAACAGCATGGCTTCCTAGCAGAAATGAGGCTGATTTCCTTTCCCAAAACAGAAGCGAAACATTTGCGAGCAATTGCGAGATCGAATCACCCCAAAAATCACCCGCGAATGCTCCGCCACATTCATGAAAGCAATCACCAAAGCAATTAAGACATTGCCTGAGCGATATAATCAAAATAAGGAGCTGCTTCCTTAGCATC
>NZ_JAUBQU010000263.1:0-2249 GCF_036701435.1 Microcoleus sp. Pol12A5 | reverse complement strand
GAAACTCCTGCATCCTCCCAAACAGGCAGTTCAGTTGCCGGATGATGCCGAAACCAGGGGTCGGTTTCTTCGTATTCATCGGGAAGTGCTATCCAGGTTTGGATGCCATGCAGGATGGCTTCTTTGCTGCGCTCGTCGTCAGGCGTGCGTTCAGAGTGGACAATGCCTCGCCCTGCCGTCATCCAGTTCACCGCACCAGGACGGATTTCTTGAACGCTGCCCACACTATCACGATGCAGCAAAACGCCTTCAAACAGGTAGGTGACGGTTGCTAAGTTGATGTGCGGATGGGGTCTGACATCCACGCCCCGGCCGGGGGGAAACACCGCAGGGCCCAGATGGTCAAAAAAGATGAACGGGCCTACCAGTGCTAGAACGTCTGAGGGAAGCAAGCGGCGGGCTTGGAATCCACCCAAATCTTGAATGTGTGGCTCAATGAGATGCTGGATGGTATCCGTCATAATGTTTATGAAATTGCGAACGCTAATCGTCTATCTCAAAACTGCATTATACAAAAAGCTATCGTTGTATAGGACGATCGCAATATCAGTGACTGGTCTAAACTTTCCCAATCGAAAGCTGTTGTAGAGTGTCGAGTTCTCAACGAGCTTTTTGCTTAGGAGACGATGGAGAGTTCATCACTGACTTGAATCCTACCTTTGACCAGAGAGCGAATTAGACGATCGAGCGAGCCACGTTCTTCTTCACTGATAGACTCATCTAGAATGGCGGCCATCATGCCGTAGCGGTCAGCTTTGGTAACGCGGTGAGTATCGGTGACAGTGGCGATTAATTCGTTGATAGCGCCGGGGAGAAGATTAACTGGAGACATGGGATTGTTTTGAACTCGACACCTTAATCATCTCGTGGTTTCTCCTAAGAGCAAGTGATGGTGCTGGTTTTTTTCCGTGATAATACTGAAAATATTGGGTGAACCAAGTCCGTGTGACAAGTGATCGAAGTCACAACATTGAAACCAATGCAGCGGTGAAACAATTAGAACCCACCTTCCCCCTTCCAGTGTCACAGTGATAATTTTCGTCTTTCACGAGTCTGAACCTCTTGCTGTACAAAAGTTTTAGACCTTCATCGGAAAAACTATCTCCTCTTAAACCCATTCTCCACGAGTAGCGACTGTTGACTGGGAATTCCCTCAAAATTGATGCAAACCTCATGGCTTGGTCAAAAATACCTGAATATGAGAGTCCTATCAAATCCGCCCTTCCTCGGAATTATTCATCTCTCTTCTCTTCCTCTGCGTCCTCTGCGTCCTCTGTGGTTTAATCATTCCGATCTAACCGGAATTGATATCAAAGGGCCGGATGTGGGGTATGAGACACCAGAAAAATGATAATTTGGCACACTAAGTAAGGAAGAGCAGGTATTAGGTCTCTTGACGACAGGAAATCAGCTTTTCCGGGTTAACGTTTCTCTGCTTCGCCAATGAGGGTAAAAGCGGCCCAATCTACAGGATTAGGATGTTTGGCCAATGTCACCAGCATGGCCTTCCGCAGCGCTTGGGCAATATCAGGCGTTAGCTGCATCTGCCGATAAAATTCCGCCATCAAGTCGGCTGTTGATTCGTCAGATACTGACCACAGAGAAACTACAACACTCGGAACGCCTGCTGCAATAAACGAGCGCGATAAACCAATGACGCCATCACCTGTAATACGACCGCGACCCGTATTGCAAGCACTCAAAACGACGAGTTCGGCATTCAACCTCAAATTGAAAATTTCGCTAGCAGTGAGTAAACCACTGTCATCCTTGCTTGGGGCAAGTGCGATGACTCCAGGTACCCCCAATCCCTCCACGTCATCCAGGATGCCGTGAGTTGCTAAATGCACGATGCGCGATCGCTCTATTTGCTGTAAAACTGCTACTTTTGTCGCTTTGTCGCCTGTGAGCGGTTCAGCATTCAAAAGCTGAGCGATCGCGATCGCTTCGGCTTCAGAGTGTGGGAGTGATGACAGTTTTTGAGGAGGTTGGTTCGTCGTAAAGGCAACACTTGGCATGGTAGGATTCCCAACGACTAGCGCACCTTTTCCTGAAACAAGCTGTTGCTGTTTCTTTGTTAAAGACAGCACTTGAATTGAAGGTGCTGTTAAAATAGTATGTTTTTCTATCAAGTAGTTTCCCGAACTATCTTGCAACGCGGCAAAGGGAACTAAGAACAAAGATTCATGAGGAATAAAGGTAATTCGCGACGCTGGATCTTGAGGTAGAAGGTCAGCAATTGGTTCGAT
>NZ_JAUBQU010000262.1:0-2258 GCF_036701435.1 Microcoleus sp. Pol12A5 | reverse complement strand
ATCGCGATCGCAGGTTCAGTTTTTTTAGGCGCTGCAAACAGCATTCAAGCAGCATCCATTACTTCAAATGGCGGAGATATCGCGCTGGTAGCGTCCGGGGACATCGCAGCGGAAAACCTGAATACTTCAACTTTAACAACGGGCAATTCCGGCAATATTACCCTCTACAGCGCGGGGGGAAGCATCAATACGAGCGCCAACACCTTGAACGCTTCCTCGATAACCGGTAACGGTGGGTCAATTTTCCTATATGGGACAAACGCGATCGCCGCAGGTGGAATTACAACCTCTAGCTTCCTTGGAAACGGAGGCAACGTCACCCTTTATGGAGAAGGCAACATCAGTGCCGGCAACATCGACACTAGCGGAATCAACGCGGGCGAGATCAGCTTGCTTAGCAATCGAGGTGCGATCGACACCGGCGCCAGCACTCTGAACGCGAATGGTGGCAGCGGAGGGGGCAACATCTCTCTCAATGCTTACGGCAATATAGCAACGGGAAATATTGTCTCTAGCGGTAGCAACATTACCCTCAGCAGTCAAGCAGGGGCGATCGGCGTCGGCGATCTCAACTCTGGCAGCGGCACTGCAGGTGGCGATGTCGGGCTTTTGGCCTTTGGTAGCATTGCAGTCGGAAACATTGTCTCAAACGGTGGCAATATCGGCCTCAATAGTGTCAGCAGGAACAACAACAGCATCAGCGCTAGGAATTTTGATTCGAGTTCTAACAGAGGAGTGGGAGGCGCGATCGAACTCAAAACTGCTGTGGGTAATTATGGGGGTGACATTGTGACTGGTAATATAACCTCCGGTGGCGGTCGCATTTATGTGTTGAGCGAAGCCCGCGTTAACGCTGGCAATAGTACCCTAAATTCCAGCTATAGCGGTGGAGTTGGAGGCGAGATCGAAGTAAACGCAGCGCCTGTAACTCTGGGAAATGTCATTTCTGGAGGTGGCTGGATCAAGTTATTTGCCCCAGGCGACCTCAACGTCAGTGGGGTAATAAATTCTAGTTCCAGCACGGGGAAAGGTGGCGTAATCGAGATTGTAGGAAGCGATGTTAGTGTCAGAGATATTATTTCCGGCGATAGCGCAATTGATTTTCTCAACGATGCACCAGGGGGAATTACGCTTAATATTGCTCCTTTAAATTCTACATCTCCCTTGGGGAGAGGTGGCGATATCAATGTTAGGGCGGGCAGTTTAGCTGTAGGGAATATTTCTTCTGGCGGTAGCTCAATTTTTCTTCAAGGTGAAAGCAGCATTAATGCCATTGGAGAAAAAATAGATTCTCGTACCCGCGCAGGCGTTGGCGGTAATATTCTACTCCGCTCCTACGAAGACATCACTGTAGCCGGTTCGATCCTTTCTGGAGGGGGCAACATCAGTTTACTCAGCTCTCGTGGCACTGTTAATGCCAAAAATAGCTTCCTCAGCTCTGTAGCTGAGATCGGCCTACCAGATGGAAACATAACTTTAGAAGCTGGGAACGTGATCGCTCCCGGCACTGTTCTCGCCTTTGAGGGTACGATTCGCCTCGCTACTAGCAGCAATGACCCCAACAGCATTGATACCAGTGCCAGCCGATTAATATCTGTTACAACTCCTACCTTTGTTTTGGGCAGTCCGCTGCCACCCCTTTGGCGAGGTATCGGCTTTGGGAGTGGTGGGTATGCTCCCACACTACCGCCAGAACCACCAGCACTCGCAGCACTCGCACCACCTGCGATTCAATTCCCTGCGATCGCACCTCTAGGCTTAGGTGTATCACAACCAGATAATCCCGATCCTCCTACCCCTGGGTTAACTCCCACGCTGCCGCCAGAAAGGGGTGTACCAGAACCATTAGAAGTTCCCTCCTCTGGGTTAGCTCCCACGCTGCCGTCAGAAAGGGGCGTGCCACAACCATTAGGTCTCCCAACCACCACACCACTCGTACCAACGCTTGCAAACTCAGAGGCAATACCAACTGCGGCAGCCACTGTACCTGTGTCAGTGCAAGTCTCTAATACACAGCCAGAAAATCCTAATTCCCTTGCCGCTCAACAATTGAGCCAGCTTAATGGCGATCGAAATCGCGAACCGCAAAACTTAGCAAGCCTGACACCGAGTGCCGCTCAATGCTTAACTGATGAACAATTACTGGGGCAGCAAGCAGGATTGCCTCTCCAGACTGCGCCAAAAGACTACAGCAAAGCGATCGCCTGCTACCAGCAGAATTTAGAGCTGGCGAGACTCTCCCGCGATCGCGCTAGGGA
>NZ_JAUBQU010000115.1:0-19376 GCF_036701435.1 Microcoleus sp. Pol12A5 | reverse complement strand
AAAATTATTACTGCTGACGGCTTTCGACTGCTTTCACCAGCCACAACAGCCGAGGTTCTCAAGTCTGGAACTCAAAATGCCAATCCCAAACCCCCCTGCGCTGACCCCAATTCAGGAAACCCAAATTGGCGATCGACAGAACTTTCCACCTTTGTCTGGTCACTGCAGCGCACCACTTATTTAAAAGTCTTTCGTCTAGAAGAGGCGCCTGCTGGAGAAAGAAAGTTCCTGGAAGCTCTCAATCTTGCTGTGAGAAACAAGTTTCCCGATCGCTACCGGGAACCCCCTCTCATAGACCTCTCCAAACAGTCAATTTTTGAGGCTCTTGCCCCCTATTACCCATTGACCGTCAAATACTTCCAAAAAATGCCTCAAGGCGAATACGACCTCAAGCGCGTCTACTGGTGGGAACAGCGTTGGCGCGAAGGCACTCGCAATCCTCAAACGCCAAAACAAGTAGTGTTTTTGAAGGAAGAGGGAACAGGGAAGAAGGCAGAAGGAACAGGGAAGAAGGAAGAGGGTACAATTTCGGTGTCTGATGCTGGCGATACTTTTTACGACTTAATTTATATTGGCGGGGCCTTGGGAGTGATTCACGCGGCAGTCATGGCGAGATTGGGCTACCGGGTGCTGCTAGTTGAACGAATGCCTTTCGGGCGGATGAATCGCGAGTGGAATATTTCGCGGGATGAAATTCAAAGCTTAATTGATTTGGGTTTATTTACTGCTGCAGAAATAGAAACTTTGATTGCCAGAGAATACAAAGATGGCTACAACAAGTTTTTTGATGCTAACAATCCGCCCGTTGCTCAAGCGCCAGTTCTGCACACACCAAAGGTACTAAATGTAGCTTTGGACGGAGAGAAATTGCTGAATTTAGCGGGAGTGAAGTTAACAGAAGCTGGTGGAGAAATCTGGGACGAAACTGAGTTTCTTAGAGCCGATGTTGAAGCGGAAAAAGTAGTAGTTCAAGGCCGCCACTTGCCGACAAAAGCCGATCGCACTGCATTAGGACGGCTATTGGTGGATGCAATGGGTTCGGCTTCTCCGATCGCTTGGCAATTGAACGAAGGGCGGACTTTTGACAGCGTTTGTCCGACTGTGGGGGCAGTCATCGACGGAGGATTTGAGCCGGGAGTATGGGATTCCGATTACGGGGATGTGCTCTACACTCACGGGGACATTTCCCGTGGACGCCAGCTCATTTGGGAGTTGTTTCCAGGCGCCGGCACAGAATTGACAGTTTATCTATTTCACTACCACCAAGTACATCCCGATAATCCCGGTTCTTTGCTGGAAATGTACGAGGATTTTTTCGCAATTTTGCCGGAATACCGCCGCTGCGATGTCGATAAATTGGTGTGGAAAAAACCGACCTTTGGTTATATTCCGGGGCATTTTAGCAGCAAAAGCAGCGATCGCTCCGTGGCGATCGATCGCCTAATCTCGATCGGCGACGCAGCATCCTTGCAATCTCCCCTCGTTTTCACCGGATTCGGTTCCCTCGTCCGCAATCTTTTCCGCTTAACAGACCTGTTGGATACAGCTTTAAAGCACAATTTGCTGACGGCAAATCACTTAAACCAAATTCGCGCCTACCAGAGCAATGTTTCAGTAACGTGGCTATTTTCTAAAGGCATGATGGTTCCTACCGGGAGCAGTTTGCCACCTCAAAGAATTAATTCAATTCTCAATACCTTTTTCGGTATTTTGGCAGCACAAAAACTTGCCGTAGCCGAAACTTTTATTAAAGACAGAACCGACTGGCTAACTTTCAATAGACTAGCTATCGAAGCAGCCGGAAAAAATCCTTCTCTCCTCTTGTGGATTTTAGATTTTGTCACCTTGGGGGATATTTGGCGCTGGCTGGGAAGTTACGTGAATTTTACTCTGCTGGCTTTGGCCAGTTTGCTGTTCGGATGGCTTCCCAGCTTCGCCCGCAGGGTACAGCCTTGGTTGGAACCCCGGTATCCGGCTGTTTGGCTGTGGCTGTTGGCTACCAGCTATGCTCTCACCTACGGCATGGGAAAGGGGAGAAAAGAGTGTTGAGTGTTGAGTGTTGAGTTTTAGACTCAAAACTAGCAACTTCAGTTCGCTATCGAAAACTCGGCAATTCAATTTCAGCTAGCGATCGGCGTTTTTTAGAAGCCCGCAGCGGACTGGCAATCAAGCTCAGCCAGTCTGGTTGGGCGACTGCTGTAGGTTTTGCCACACTCGATCGCACTTCTTGAATGCCAAAGGTTTCAACTGAATTTAAAATTTGAAAAGCCCTAGCCAATTCTTGAGCCTCCACTTTGGTAGCAGTTTCGGCGGGTTCTGACTCAGCCATCGGCAGTTCAGGTTCCGCAACCGGTTCGGCCGAGTCAGGTGCCGGCTCATCAGGCTGGTTGGTTTCGCTCTTGTGCAATTGAATGCCGGATACTTCGGCTAATTTGTTGAGTTCTAGAGGGGCTGGGGATTCAGGCTCGATCGCCTCGGCAGCAGCGACTACCTCTGGAACCTCTTCTGGTTCCGACCAAGGTTGGACAGGGGAAGCGTTGAAGGCTGGTGGCACCGGCATCTGAGAGCTTTTGACCGCCGCGAGCAAAGATTCTAATTGTGCGCTGGCGGTGTCCAGACCATTGTCAGGCGGCTCGCTCTTCGGCGACTTTACCTGCGGCCTGTCCAAACTTCTTTCCAAGGCAGCTTTGAATTGCAGAGTGTGGCGCTGCTGGCGGTGCAAGCGGGCTCGCAATTCCCTGCAAATATTTTCTGTGGCTACTAACTGGTGTAACTGTTCGTTGTAGCGCTGCACAGTAGACGCACATTCTCGCTCCACAGTCGCTAGCCTGACTTGGCTGGTTGCCAACTGACTTCTTAAACTTTCGACTAAAATTTCTTGACTTTGGAGGGTTTGATGGGAAACTTCCACTTTGCCAAACAACCGCGTCAATTGTTCTTGAGTATTTTCGAGTTCTGCAGTCCGCTGTTCTAGCAAAGTTTCGCGATTCTGCAAGGTTTTTTGGGACTCTTCAAGAGCTGTTTCTAGCTGGGCGATGCGCTGCAAAAGGTCGCGGTTGCATTCGTGCAGCGCTTGCATTAGCGTGACAGGGGTCGATCCTTTGCCCTTGACCTGTTCGGCATTCCCAAGCATATTTTTTAGGTTCTCTGAAATCGGGGGCGAGCCCGCCTCCGCCGGCTGTGTCGGAGATTGCGAATTTTTTGTTTCCGGTTTTGTGGGAATTGCATCTACGCTGATGGCGTTGGGAAAATCTACTGTTTGCCAGTCTTCTTCTGGCTGTTGGGGAACCGTTGCGGGAAGGTCTGTCGCATCGGGGGCGATCGGCTCAAAACCCCCAGCATCAGCAAAATCTGACTGCAATGGTTTGGTATCGGATGGAACAGCAGGGTGCGGTTGGTGCTGATGGGCTCGAAGATCAGCTTCTGACATGGCTTTTTATCCCAATACTCACAGGGTCTCAGATACAGTCTATCCTTAGAGATTCTACAGAAGGAAGCCCCTAAGTGATAGTTTTTGGCATTTTTCCGTTTTTTTGGGACAATAACCTCTGAATCGATTGGCGCGATCTAGCTACAACCCGAACTCAAATTCAGGTCTAAGATGGGCCTATGAGTACCCTACAGACGTGAGTTTTTGATCCAGAGTCCTATCAAAATAATTTTTCCTGATGTCTAACGCACTGTTTCGGTATGCGTGCGATCGCCTAAGCTTTAACAACTGCACAATGTTTGTCAATGATTGCTGGAACTTCTGCCGGTGCAATGCGGCTGTAGCGAGTTTTGTCCGGCATCACAACTATATTTGGGCCCGCTTTACACTGTTTGAGACATCCGGTTCCCTGTACTGTCACTTTGTCTTCTAAACCGCGTGCATTCAAAGCATTTTCTAAAGCTTTACAGACTCCTCCAGCGCCCCGCTTCAGGCAGTCTGATTTTTGACATACTAATATTTTGGTTTGGGTTTTTGCCGGAGTTTTTACAGTTTGAGCTGCTGTGGGAGAGGTAAATTCGCTTTTGCCGATCGCGCGATCGTCCGATGTCAATACCGCAACAGGCCCATTGGTGGAGTCAAGGTGTTCGTGCGATCGATCGTTGTTACCCTGAGCCAGCTTGAGGCTGCGAGCTTTAAGTTTTATTTTACCGTTTTTCAAATTGAGTTCTTTCTCACCTACAACTTGAACTCTCAACCCCGGTGTCAAAATAGGCGACAGAAATGCCCGCAATTCCTTGCAAAGTTTAACAAGATATTCTACTCCGCGATCGCTACTAATTCGCAAATATTTAAGTTTACACCCATCTTCAATAATCAGGCCGAGGATTTCTCCCTCTAAACTGAATTCGGAAACTTGCTTGCCAGATTTATACATTGTTATAACTCCTTTAAATTCGTTACATCCGTTACATCTTGTACGCTGCTCTTTGCCTAACTTCCTGCTTCCTTTAGCCCCTTTGCCAGCAGCACTCCAGCCACTGCACGAGTTCGCCCTTCGGGGCACTGACTTGCCTCAACACGCTCTTTAACTGAGCAGCTTGTTTGACAGTGTTGACTTTTGCCCGCAAAGGTTGGTCAACTGCACACCAGCAGGGAATTTCTAGCTCTTGCAAGCGTTTGTAAACTTGCCACCTATCTAGCCAACTAACTTGCACAATGTCACAAACTTCTAATTCTGGATCTGCTGGATTCATTTTTTGACAACAGTAATAATTTGCATTAATTTTTACCCTGACTGATAGCGGGCAGAAGTTCAAAGCTAGATTTCCGAAGAACCTCAAGGATTATCAACAGCCCTTCCTAAAAAATTTTGCCTTTTGCCCTCTGCCTTCTGCCTTCAGAAGGTTCGCCCCACTTTCAGGAAGCGTTCAGAACGAGGATCTTTTTAAAGCATAACCCAACTGCTAATAATTCTCAATAGGTTTAGAAAAAAAATTTCCTACTCTATAAAATCTTCCACTATGGAGGCAGACGCTGCTTGACTGGTAAATTTACAGTGCTAGACTGACTCTATTGGCAACAAAACTGCCTATTGAGAGGAGAACACACATGGCTGAGACTCAGAGTGCATTGAGACCGTTTGGCCACATAGCCGACAACCCAGTTCTACTGGAACATTCAGTCACAGCACCGATTTGTGAAGGGATGAACGCGCTGCTGGCCAGTTTTCAGGCTCTATACCTGCAATATCAAAAACATCATTTTGTGGTGGAAGGGGCAGAATTTTACTCCTTGCACAAATTCTTTGAAGAAAGCTACGGAGAAGCTCAAGATAGCGTCCACGAGTTGGGCGAACGGTTAAACGGGTTGGGCGGCATACCGGCAGCTAGCTTTAGCAAGTTAGCCGAGCTGTGCTGTTTTGAGCCGGAAGCCGACGGCGTATATTCTTGCCGCCAAATGCTAGAACACGATTTGACGGCGGAACAAGCTATTATAGGTTTGCTGCGCCGTCAAGCAGGACAAGCAGAAAGTTTGGGCGATCGAGCTACGCGCTACCTCTACGAAAAAATCCTGCTGAAAACCGAGGAACGGGCTTATCACATTTCCCACTTCCTCGCCCCCGATACGTTAGTGCAGTTGAACTTGAACTAACAATTCTTCTTCTTCTTCGTATTCCTTCGCGCATTCGGCGTTTGTTATTTTAAGATTGAAAAAAAGCGGGCAGTCATAAAACTGCCCGCTTTTTTATACAAAGTGTACTGGTCCGGAGGGAATTAAGGCGCTAAAGCATTGCCGCGCAACAAGCTACCAATGGTTTTCGCAGTAATCTTCATCTGCACGAAAGGATTGGCCGGTACTACTGTTTTATACAAGTAGCTATCGAATGTGAGCTTTTGCACATCGCGATCGGCACACATTTCCACAAAAGCTTCGCGAGTAGCGTCGGAACGGTAAAATACGCGCTGCAAAATGTCGAGAACTTTGTAAGTAATGCCGTAGGCTTTATCCCACCGCTTCAGATAAAGCTTGATTTCCTCTTCAGTCGGAATGCGCGCGCCTTTATTGGAAATCTCCACAATAGTTTCGGCGCACATCCGGCCAGACTTGGCGGCAAAATAGATACCTTCGCCAGAAGACTTGGTAACATAACCTGCTGCATCGCCTACGAGGGCAACTCGGCCGACAACTCGGCGGGGACGCGGATGTTCCGGGATGGGGTGAGCTTCCACTTTAATAATCTCACCGCCCATCAGTTTTTTGGCAGCGCGGGCGCGGACGCCTGCTTGCAGCTTTTTGATGCTGGCTTGATTGACTTTCATCGTGCCGGTACCGACGGCTACGTGGTCGTATTTAGGGAACACCCAAGCGTAGAAGTCAGTAGATACGTCGTCGCCGACGTACATTTCGGCTAAGTCTTCGTAGTAAGCCATTTTATCTTCTGGCAGGCGGATGCGCTCTTGGAAGGCGATCGCATAATTGTAGTCGCCAGCGTCGATCGCCTTTGCTACGCGGGAGTTAGCGCCGTCAGCCCCGATTACCAAATCCACCTTCAGAGTTTTCTGAATTCCCATGGCGCTGCCGTCGGAGTGGTCGGCATAGTGGAGAGTGTAGGGGTCTGTATTGTTTCCGGGAATTTCTAATTTGTGAACGGTGCCGTTAATCAGTTTTGCACCCAAGGAAGCTGCCCGATCGCGCATGAAGCCATCGAGCACTTCGCGGCGGCACATACCGATGTATTCGTGGGCGTTTTCAATATTGATATCCACCTCGACGTTGGAGGGGGAGATCATTTTCATTTTTCTGACTTGGCGGTCAATAATATTTTGCGGCAAGTCAAATTCGCTGACCATGCACAGGGGAATCGCCCCACCGCAGGGTTTGGCGTTGTCTAATTTACGCTCGAATAGGTATGTTTCGATGCCTGCTTTTACCAATGTTTCGGCGGCGGAAGAACCCGCAGGGCCTGAACCTACTACTGCAACCCTTAGTGTCAAAGCTTTTCTCTCCAGTTTTTTTCTATAGGCATTACTCAGGTGTGATGGTATCACGGAGTTTGGATGCGGTGGGGTGAAGCAGGGGAGATTTCAATGAAATGAAACAGAGCTTAACAGTTCGATACGAAAATCGGGTCTGGGGCGAGGCGTGCGATCGAATATCTTAAATCTTTAACGGCAGATGAACGCGGATGTGCGCTCATGTGCGTTGATGTGCGCTGGTGTGCGATCGAACTTCTAATAACAAGCTTTCGGGCTTGTTCCACAACAGATGAATTTTCTGCTTGTGGGGTGGGTTTCTAGGCTGAACAAGCTTTCGGGCTTGTTCCACAACCGATGAATTTTCTGCTTGTGGGGTGGGTTTCTAGGCTGAACAAGCTTTCGGGCCTGTTCCACAACCGATGAATTTTCTGCTTGTGGGGTGGGCATCTTGCCCGCCCCTAAGAGGTTAGAACCAGTACAATAAGTTACATTAAAGTTACTTGCACTTATATCTAAAATTCTTATGCTCGGTAATTTTCAACAAAGCAACCTGCGGATTGAGCTTGAAGCTTCCGAAACAGCGATTAGAGACAGCTTGTTGCGTCCGAGTCAATTGCAGCAGTGGCTGTGGCCGCAACAGTTGTCTAGCGGTTTGCCGGAAGAATTTACTCGAGGTTTGACCTTTACAAGTTGGCTGGGCCCCGTGGCAGTTCAGCATCACGTTGATATTGTTGAGCACAATTGTCTGCGGCTGTTATTGAGTCAGGGAATTGACGGATTTCACGAGTGGTATTGGGGCGATGGTTGGGTGCAGTCTCGGTTGGAGGGGGTGTCGCTGCTGCCGCTGAATTTGGGGCAAACCGCCAGTTTACTGCGACTGCGGGAGTTTGTAGCGGGGAAGGGTAAGCGGAAGTAGATAAATGACTCTCCAAAATCCTGAGAACAAAGTCTGGTAGTCCTGCATAGCAAGGAAAAATTCTCAATCCTTTTAGGGGTAAAGAAGCGTTGTATTGATGAATAAAATACCACAAAGGTTCCACATGATTTGAGTGAGAGCTTTTTAGATTAGGAAAGGCTCTTTCTTACAACAATAGCGAGATATCCTGTTCATCAGGGAGTTCTTGCATCTTTAGAGATCAGAAGTTTTGCCCGTATCTTTCCCGACAGATTTGTGTCGCTGGCGAGGCAAAACTTTTTTATATGCGACCCAAAAATCTGTATAATAGACAGCACATCGTCTCTCAACTACTGGGACTGAATCTGACAAACCTTTAGCACCCATTTCAACTAGACTTCCTATATATAGCCATCCTAAATCATTTGTGAATTTCTTACTCCCTCCCCTTACTAAGGGGAGGGTTGGGTGGGCTGGGGTAAAAAATTTACGACTCATGTAGGGTTGCTATAAACCCCTAGAATTTCTTTGGTTAAGGCATCTATTGGCAGCTCTTTCCACTGCTTGTTCCCCTTATTGCCTACAAACGACTATATTTGATCGTGTTGGATCGTTAGCTTGCCTTGATTTTTTGACTTTACTTGAACTTTCCGGGGGACTGATGCTAATTGTTGAAAAACACATAGTATTAGAACCAGCGGGGGGACACCCTCGTGACTTTGACAATCGCGACTCAAGATATTTTTTCTAATAAAAGCCGATCTCTCAATTTTTTTGTTTCTTCTGAAATCCTTTGATGTGCGCGGTTTTAAACAAAGTGCCTGTGACAATATATAGATTTAAAGTTTTACTTAGCGCTGGGGGTGGGACAATTTTTAACGATGTTTGGAGAACCGAAACGGTGACAATTCAGGGAGTTGAGAATTAACAAGGCTTAGATACGTCGCATTATAACTCCTTACCCTTACTCTGCCAGACGACCTGAAAGCCACTTCGCTGCCGAAAAACTAAGAGTGTGTTATAAAAACATAATTTGTTCCTTTCTAAAGCGCTATTCTCGACACAACGAATCCGGTGTGTTTTGAGTAAACGTTAATTTTTACCAAAAAAATAAATATGCTCTCCATTCCAGGCATTGCCGTCCAGAAACTGCTTTACGAAAGTACCAACTCTCTGGTTTACCGGGGGATTCGGGAAGCGGATCGCCAACCGCTCATCCTGAAACTGCTCAAAGAAAGCTACCCCACACCTCAAGAATTGCTACGCTACCGCACCGAATACCGTATCACCAGAGAGCTGAAAGAGGCGGGAGTCGTGCAAGTTTATGACTTGCAAAAATACCAAAATAGCCTTGTGATTTTTGTGGAGGACTTTGGCGGGGAATCCTTGAAAATATGGATGCAGCAGCGAAAGTTTAGCCTCAAGGAGTTTCTGATCCTGGCGATCGCCGCCACTGAAACTTTAGGGCAAATTCATAGCGCCAATATTATCCACAAAGATATTAACCCTTCTAATTTAGTATTCAATCCAGCAACCGGACAGCTCAAAATTATCGACTTTGGCATTTCCACTCAGCTAACGCGAGAAATGCCAACCCTGAAAAATCCCAACATTTTAGAAGGAACCCTCGCTTACATCTCGCCGGAACAAACTGGTAGGATGAATCGCTCTATCGATTACCGCACTGACTTTTACTCCCTCGGCGTCACCTTTTACGAATTGCTGACAGGAAAACTGCCTTTTGAGACAGAAGACGCTTTAGAGCTAGTTCACTGCCACATTGCCAGACAGCCAGTTCCACCGCACGAAATCGAGCCACAAATTCCCCTAATTGTCTCGCAAATTGTCAGCAAGCTGATGGCAAAAAATGCGGAAAATCGCTATCAAACTGCATTGGGTCTCAAGCAGGATTTAGAAATGTGTCTGGTTCAATTACAAGAAACCGATAGCATAGCAGAATTTGACTTGGGAACCATGGATCTTACAGACCATTTCCTGATTCCCGAAAAGTTATACGGCAGAGAAACAGAAGTTTTTCATCTATTAGCTGCCTTTGAAAGAGTTCGTAATGCTAGTGCCGAAATGATGCTAGTAGCTGGCTTTTCAGGGATTGGAAAAACCGCAGTAGTGAATGAAGTGCATAAGCCGATCGCCCGACAGCGCGGCTATTTTATTAAAGGCAAATACGACCAATTCCAGCGCAATATCCCCTTCAGCGCATTTGTGCAAGCATTTCGGGAATTGATGGGACAATTATTATCAGAAAGTGACGCTCAGTTACACAGATGGAAAACCCTGATACTCACAGCAGTAGGCGAGAGCGGGCAAGTCTTGATTGACGTAATTCCTGAATTGGAACGCATCATTGGCGCTCAACCTCCTGCATTAGAATTGTCGGGGAGTGCAGCACAAAATCGCTTCAATCTGCTGATGCAGAAATTTGTGCAAGTATTTACCCAAGCAGAACATCCCTTAGTGATGTTTCTGGACGACTTGCAGTGGGCAGATTCGGCATCGCTGAAATTGCTACAACTGTTGATGGAGGATACGGGGCATCTCTTGATATTGGGTGCTTATCGGGATAATGAGGTATCACCGGCTCATCCGTTTATGTTGACGGTGGATGAGATTGTGAAGTCGGGAGCCACGGTAAATACGATTACTCTGCAACCGTTGAGTTTAGCAGATCTCAATCAGTTGGTAGCAGATACGCTGATTTGCGATTTATCTTTAGCCGAGCCCCTGACAGAATTGGTTTATCAAAAAACCCAAGGTAATCCCTTTTTCTCGACTCAATTCCTCAAAGCGTTGTATGAAGACGGTCAAATTATTTTTAACCCCCCTCAATCCCCTCTTACTAAGGGAGGCAGTAGAGGGGGGTGGCAGTGCGATATTAATGAACTTAAATTTGCCGACGCCTCGGATGTGGTGGAGTTTATGGCGGCGCAATTGCAGAAGTTGCCTGCAGAAACTCAGGATGTTCTCAAACTTGCCGCGTGCATTGGGGCGCAGTTTGATTTAGAGACATTGGCAATAGTCAGCGAAGAATTACCAGAACAAACGGCATCAGCGCTGTGGAAAGCCTTGCAAGAAGGACTCATTTTAGTGATTTCAGAAGGCTATAACTTCCTTCAAGCAGATGCTGAATCCCCCAATCAGTCTGTTGCTAATCCCACTTATAAGTTCCTGCACGATCGCGTCCAGCAAGCAGCTTATTCATTGATTCCCGACGATCGAAAACAAGCCACCCATCTCAAAATTGGACAGTTACTGCTACAAAGTTCTTCCGACATAGAAACAGAAGAAAAAATCTTTGATATTGTAGGGCATTTAAATCAAGGAATTGAGTTAATCCATCAATTAAGTGAACGCTCAGCCTTAGCTCAACTAAACTTAGAAGCTGGACGTAAGGCTAGAAATTCTACCGCCTACGCGGCGGCAAATATCTATCTACAGACGGGAATTGAGCTACTGACTCCTCAATGCTGGCAAACTCAATATGAATTGGCGCTAAATCTTTACGTTGCTGCTGCTGAAATTGCCTATTTGAATGGTGATTTTGATGGTATGAAACAGATGGCAGCACTGGTTTTACAAGAAGCCCAAACAATTTTAGATCGAGTTAAAATTTACGAAATTAAAATTGCTGCTCAGACAGCCCAGAGCAAGGTTTTAGAAACGATCGCAGTAGCAAGAGACGCACTCTTACAATTGGGGATTGAACTTCCTGCCGAACCTGATGAAGCTAAGATTGGCAAAGCGCTGCAAGCCCTTGCGGCCCAACTAAGTGGCAGAAAGATTGAGGAATTGGTTGACCTATCTGTGATGACAAATCCACAGACTCAGGCAGCTATGCAACTGTCTGGTATGTTGTTTCCACCCATTTTCCAGGGAATGCCCGGTTTGCTGCCCCTGCTTAGCTCAACGATGGTGAGTTTATCGCTTTCCTTTGGGAATGCACCCGCATCGACGGTGGGGTATGCGATGCACGGGATGGTGTTCTGTGCCTTTTTACAAGAGGTGGAAACCGGCTATGCCTTTGGGCAATTGGCACTTTCATTGCTCGATAGGTTCAATGTACCGGAATTCAAGTCTATAATTCTGCTTTTGTTTGGTGGTTGGATTCAGCATCGCCAAGAAGCTCTTTTGGCAACGATACCGACGCTGAAAGAAGGCTATAGGTTTGGTATGGAAACAGGCGACTTTGTAAATGCTGGCTACAACATATATATTTGTTTTTATACTCATTTATTCGCTGGTGTAGAACTAGAAACTTGGGAACCTGAAATAGCAAGTTACAGGGCTGTGATGGCGCAGTTGAAACAATATTCTGCTCGGGTTTATTTGGATATGATTCAGCAGACGGTGCAAAACTTGAGGGAAAGCAGTATTCGGCCGGATTTGTTAATAGGCTCTGCCTACGATGAAACGGTGATGATTCCCAAGCACTATCAGGATAATGAATTCACGGCGATCGCTTGTGCCTGCATCTACAAACTGCTGCTTGCTTACTGCTATGGCAATTACACGGCTGCCCTAGACCACATTTCCCAAGTCAAACAGTATTTGATGGGAGTATCTGGATCGGCTTTTGTTCCAATTTTTCATTTTTATGCCGCCCTGACGCACCTGGCACTTTTTCCCGCACAGCCAGCAATTGAGCAAACTGAAATTATTTCCTTAGTGGAAACCCATCAAACCACGCTGCAACAGTGGGCGCAAAATGCTCCGATGAATTATCTGCATAAATGGTATTTAGTGGAAGCAGAACGGCAACGGGTGTTGGGCAATAAAGCCGAGGCGATTGAAATGTACGATCGCGCAATTTCTGGAGCAAAAGAAAACAAATATGTTAATGACGAAGCCTTGGCAAACGAAATCGCAGCCAAATTCTACGGGGAATGGGGCAAAACAAAAGTTGCTCAAGCCTACATTTTTGAGGCTTATTATTGTTATGTTGAATGGGGAGCCACTGCTAAGGTAACGGATTTAGAAACGCGATATCCCCACTTATTCGCGGTAACTCAACCGGGAAGGAAAAATATTCAAACTACCGTAGCAATGACAACGACGGGTTCGGGGAATCACCTAGATATCAGCGCTGTTATGAAGGCTTCTCAGGCGATTTCTGGAGAAATTATGCTAGATAAGCTACTGTCTAGCTTGATGAAAATTTTGATGGAAAATGCAGGGGCGCAACGAGGCTATCTGATTTTGTTAAGCCAGGGACAACTGTTCATTGAAGCTGAAGGGACAATCAATGATGAACTCGTCACAGTGTTGCAGTCAATCCCCGTTGAAACCTGTCAAGACCTTTCCTCCGCCATTGTCAATTATGTGAGTCGGACTCAAGAAAGCGTGGTACTGGATGATGCTGCGCGATCGGGACAATTTACTAACGACGCCCACATCCGAAAGCATCAGCCCAAATCAATTTTATGTGTGCCGCTGATTAACCAATCTCAAATCATTAGTATTGTTTACTTAGAAAATAATCTGACAGCGGGAGCTTTTACCCCTGAAAGAGTTGAACTATTAAAAGTGTTATCTGGACAGGCGGCGATCTCGATTCAAAATTCTAAGCTTTATACAGAAGTACGCGAAAATGAAAGCAGGCTGGCTCAACTCAACAAAGCTTACGAGCGATTTGTTCCCCATCAATTCCTCCAGTTTTTAGAGAAATCAAGCATCATAGATGTAGAATTGGGCGACCAAGTACAGTTAGAAATGTCGGTGTTGTTTTCCGACATTCGTGATTTCACTACGCTTTCGGAAACTATGACGCCGGAGAATAATTTCAAATTTATCAATTCCTATCTTTCTCGTATGGAACCTGTTATTAATCAAAATCACGGGTTTATTGATAAATATATTGGCGATGCGATTATGGCGCTGTTTAGTGGGGAAGCTGATAATGCGGTGAAAGCGGGAATAGCAATGCTGCACCGTCTCGTTGAATATAATGAATACTGCACCAACTCGGGCTGTGCGCGGATTCAGATTGGGATTGGGATTAATACGGGTTCTTTGATGCTGGGAACTGTGGGCGGACCAAATCGCATGGACGGTACGGTAATCAGCGATGCGGTGAATTTAGCTTCTCGCGTGGAAAGTTTGACAAAAAATTATGGGGTGTCACTGTTAATTACCCAGCCAACTTATACGCGCCTGAAAAATCCATCTCAGTACGCAATCCGCACTCTAGACACGGTAAAAGTCAAGGGAAAATCCGAAGCTGTGACGATTTATGAGGTGTTTGATGCAGATCCACCAGAAATTAAACAGGTCAAGTTATCTACGCTCGAATTGTTTGCAGAAGCTAGGGCACTTTACTCGGAAGGGAAGTTATTTGAAGCGGCGCGGCTGTTTTCCGAGTGTTGGCGTCAGAATCCGGGCGATCGCGTTGCTAAAATTTACTGGGAACGCTGTGAGTCTGCATTGGTGACTCGCACCAAAATCAAAGACAGGCTACACAATTTAAATTAAGCGGTTGCTATACCTGAAAATCACAGCAAAAGTACGATCGACTGCTGAGACACCCTACAAACTAGGCGATCGAAATCGGGTAGGTATGTTGTTGCGCTTTAGCGCTAAAGCGCAACAACATACGAAGTCTACAAAGTTACTCCCTCAACTATACTGCTGGCAGTAACTGCTTTCAATATAACTAAATATTCCCCTGTTACCTGATACTGAATTATAGTATCGCTAACAAAAGCACCTGTTCCTTGAAAAATATTTAACTGGCTAAAAGCCAGGGGGCTAATTAAATCAATTTTGTCTTGATTGAGGGTAAAATCATTAATCACGTCGGCCGTAGCTAAGTCTGTTCCACCAGTATCGATCGCGATCGCAAAAACATCATTTCCCAATCCGCCTGTGAGAGTGTCGGCACCCATTTCTCCAAATAAGTAATCATTACCCCCGTCGCCAAACAATATATCGTTGCTATCGCCTCCGTAAATGCGATCGCCTTCCTTACCTGAGTAAATCAAATCAGTACCCCCGTCACCCTGAATAAAATCAATCCCTTGGCCGCCAAAAATAATGTCATTGCCATCACCGCCACTGATACCGTCATCCCCTTTTTGTCCGTAAAGCAAGTCATCTCCTGCTTTGCCATGAAGATAATCATTGCCGGGGCGTGCGTGGATAATATCATTCAATGCCGATCCTGTGAGGCGATCGTCCTTATCTGTCAAACCGATTACTGACTTTTTCAACAAGGTTGTGACATCGCCTAAGTTATCGTTATCGCTGATATTGACTGTGAGAGGGGTGACGAGATTATTATACAATGTGTCCGTGCTGCTAGTGGCGTGGCTAATTGGGCTGACACGATCGCCCTCAACAACCGCATCGTCAACCGCAGTCACCGTTACCGTTTGAGCGACATTCCAATTGGCGGGAGTAAAAGTAAGGGCAGATACGCTGACAGTAACTTGAGTTTCAGGGGTAATGGCGACGGTGACATTAGCAGTTGGCTGAGTATTCAATCGCACTTTGTATATATCGCTGCCCAAGCTTTCGAGTACGTTGGTACTGCCAAGTGGTTCCAGGATAATGACAGCGGGAGTACCTGGAGTTGGGGTGGGAGTCGGTGTTGGAGTTGGAGTCGGTGTTGGAGTTGGAGTTGGAGTTGTTGTCGGAGTCGGAGTGATTGTCGGAGTTGGAGTGATTGTCGGAGTTGGAGTTGTTGTCGGAGTCGGAGTTGTTGTCGGAGTCGGAGTTGTTGTCGGAGTCGGAGTTGTTGTCGGAGTCGGAGTCGGAGTTGTTGTCGGAGTCGGAGTCGGAGTTGTTGTCGGAGTCGGAGTCGGAGTTGGAGTTGGAGTTGGAGTTGGAGTTGGAGTTGGAGTTAGAGTTGGAGTTGGAGTTGGAGTCGGAGTTGTTGTCGGAGTCGGAGTTGTTGTCGGAGTCGGAGTTGGAGTTGGAGTTGGAGTCGGAGTTGGTGTGGGCGTGGGAATGTTAACAGTAAAACTGCCTAAATTGCTACCTAAAACTTGATTGCCAAAAGTATCTTTTACTTGCGATGCTTGCAAATTAACAGCGTAACTGCCATTATCTGTATCATCCCAACTTCCCCCAGGCGGAGTCAGTGAATAAGTAGCGATGCGAGGTGTGCCGTTACTGTTAGTATCGACGCTGACAAATGCAGCCGGAATTGCACCACCTGACCAGTTTACTAGAAAGTCCGAACTATCTAAACTGCTAACATCTATGGCATTATCGTCGCTGAAAGTAACAGTAAAAGTCTGGGTTGTACCGCCTGCTGTCGTAATATCAGCAATAGGAGTGATACTAGCAGTTGGCAATGTTTGATCGATGCTGTAAACTTCTCCTGTCAAATTGCCATTGGCAGTACCCGTACCGCCCAGCGGTATGCCAGAGGTATTAATGCTGTCATCATCTACTAAATTTAACCCTAAAGTACCGCTGCCAGTACCCGCATTGACGCTGACAGTATAAGTATTGCCACTACCCGTCACTCCGGCTATGTTTGCACCTGTGATGCCTGTAGGTACAAGAGCAAAATCTCCGCTGTCAACTCCCGTTACAGTCTTATTAAAGGTTACGGTGTAATTCAGGCTAGATAAATTAGTCGGATTGGGGTTAGCGCGAACGATGGATGTTACTGTAGGAGGAGTAACAATAGTCTGTAACCCGCTAGCTGTCGGCGTTCCACTTTTGTTTCCCTCTGTAAAAGTAATGTTGGGTAAAGTGGGTGGAAGAATGTTAATTGTATTTCCATCAGTCGCACCAGTTGCTATGTCGGCTGTTAGGAATAAATAGCCTGTTGTGCCAGAATTGATAGGTTGAGAAAGTCCTGTAAAAGCTAAGTTGCTGCCAGTAGCGACAGGTGGCAGAGTTTTCAAAACAGTATCGCTGGCATCCAAGAGATTATCAGTGGAATACCATAGTTTGAAACCGTTGGTAGCAATGTCAGAAGTTTGATAAGTACCACCGGTGGTAGCGGTTAAACCAGTGAATTGGGTATTAACACCAGTTACGGCTAAATTTAATTGATATAGCGGCTGCTTGAGAGTACCGGAGATAATATTAGCAGCGGCGATTGTGGGTGAAGTTATCGCAATATCGGGAGTCCCGTAGCGGGCTAGACCAAAGTCATAAAAGCTACCATTCGTGACATACCCGGCCAGGACAATTTTGCCGTCATTCTGGATTAACACGCCACCAGTACCGTCGTAACCACTGTAAAAATCTGTAGTGACTTTGCCACCAGTACCGAAGTTAGTATCGATTGTGCCGTTACTGTTGTAGCGGGCTAGACCAAGGTCATCATTGCCAGTGCCAGCATTTAAGGCATTCCCCGCTACGACAATTTTGCCGTCACTCTGGATTGATGTAACTCTGCCATAGTCTAAGCTACCGAAAAAATCAGTAGTGACTTTGCCAGTGCCATTGAAGCTGGTATCGAGTGTGCCGTTACTGTTGTAGCGGGCTAAAGAAAAGTTATCATTGCCGCCACCAGTAACGGCAGTATACCCCCCAACGACTATTTGGCCGTCACTCTGGAGAGAAACTGTTCTGGCTTCGTTGCTGTTACCGCCGTTAAAATCAGTAGTAACTATGCCAGTGTCGTTGAAGCTGGTATCAAGTGTACCGTCAGCATTGTAGCGGACTAGAGCAGAGTCATAGTCACTGCCATTATAAGCAATCCCCGCCACGAGAATTTTGCCGTCAGGTTGGATAAAGACCCCATAACCGAAGTCGTCACCGTAACTAAAATCAGTAGTGACCAGGCCGAAGAAACCGATGCTGGTATCGAGTGTGCCGTCAGGATTGTAGCGGACTAGAGCAAAGTCATTGTTGCCACTGCCAGTATTATAGGCAGACCCGGCGACGACAATTTTGCCGTCACTCTGGATGGATACGGCATGGCCGTCTTCGTTAGAGCCGTTAAAATCAGCAGTGACTTTGCCGCCAGTACCGAAATTGCTATCGATAGTGCCGTCAGTATTGTAGCGAGCTAGGGCAAAGACAGTATAGGTGCCATTAGAGGCCTTCCCTGCCACGACGATTTTGCCGTCACTTTGGATCGAGGCGGCATTACCAGTGTCGTCGAAGCCGTTAAAATCTGTAGTGACTTTGCCACCCGTACCGAAGTTGGTATCCAGTGTGCCGTCAGCATTGTAGCGGGCTAGGGCAAAGTCAGTGGAAGTGCCATTAGAGGCGTACCCTGCCACGACGATTTTGCCGTCACTTTGGAGCTCGGCTGCATTGATCCAGTCAGTATAGCCGTTAAAATCAGTAGTAACTTTGCCACCAGTCCCGAATGTGGGATCTAAGTCACCCGCCGCCAAGATTGATGCGTAATTAAGTCTTGCAGCTTCAGTGAAGGCTAAAGGCGCGTCAATTTTACCGATGTTTACTTCCAGTTCCCAGTTTCCACCCAGTGCGGCATTGCCGATGGGGTTGGCAGAGGCGGCGATGTCAGCACCAGTTAATTCACTCAGGCGTTGAAGGAATTGGTTAGGTTTTGTGGGTTTTGTAGGACTATTTTCAACGGGGCGGTTAAAACCGCTACTAGACAAACTAAACTCATTTGCGTCGGTTGAAATTCCATAGTCCGCGCAGGCGGAATTTGTGTGTATAGCCGCGAATTCTATTTGCCAGGGCTGATGAAAAGCCGCGACATTACACCCGTAGAGGAGAATATCGGCACCGGGAATTAAGGCTTTGCGCCACTGTTTGAGTCCAGGGGCGAAGCTTTCTATGTTGCTGCTGTTGAGTGTATTTGCACCGAGATGTACTGCACCTGGACTACCGTGAGAGATGATGTGGATTGCTTCTATATTTTTTTCAAGTGCTAGCCTTTCGGTGATTTGCTTGATGCCATCGAGCGTTTCATCTAGGATAATTACCTCAGCATTTGGGGAAACGCCACTAATTAAAGTCTGGTAATCTTCAACATTTGAATCAATAAAAACTAGAGTTGAAAGAATTTTTTGCTCGTTCATTGGCTATCTCTTACTTTTTAAATAGGTGATTAGCAATAAAAAATATTTATGCTAATTAAAAACGTCTACAATGGGGCTGTGTAACCACACTCCTGATGGGATGCAAAATTTATCGGTATCGCCGAACCCTATACCACGAAATTTACTGCCTGAACTATACTGCTGGCAGTAACTCCTTTCAATATAGCTAAATATTCCCCTGTTACCTGATACTGAATTATAGTATCGCTCTCCAAAGCACCTGTTCCTTGATAAATATTTAACTGGTTAAAAGCCAGGGGGCTAATTAAATCAATTTTGTCTTGATTTAGCGTAAAATCAGCGATCGCATCGGCGGTGGCTAAACTTGTTCCACCAGTACCGATCGCGATCGCAAACACATCAAAACCCAATCCGCCTGTGAGAGTGTCGGCACCCATTTCTCCAAATAAGTAGTCGTTACCCCCATCGCCAAACACGATATCGTCGCCATCGCCGCCGTAAATGCGATCGCCTTCCTTACCTGAGTAAATCAAGTCAGTACCCCCGTCACCCTGAATAAAATCAATCCCTTGGCCGCCAAAAATAATGTCATTGCCATCACCGCCACTGAT
>NZ_JAUBQU010000261.1:0-2266 GCF_036701435.1 Microcoleus sp. Pol12A5 | reverse complement strand
TAGCGACTTGACTTAAGAACACTCATTTGAGTCATTGTCAAGTACAATTTATACCAAATTAGATGAGCTTACCCTGTGGTGATGACCGCCTAAAAACTTTAATTTTATTGATAGCTTTGGCTTACAGTTGCGCTATTTTACAGGGACGTAAGTTTAAGCTTATGGGAATTCAGAAATACATCGGTCGCCTGATTGAATGGAAACGAGCGCAACGCCGTCATAGTAGTTTTTGGATTGGATTATATGGTCAATTGTGGGTAGTAGGGATGGATTTTTGCCATGCAACTATTGCGGAATTGATGAAAATTAGACGCAATAAGCGGACATTCTTTCAGAAGGGTTTGAGGGCTATGTCCTTGATTTTATCAAGCTTTTGACGGGGTTGTCACCCCGTCAGCGTTAAGGTCTTCAAAGTTATTAGCTCTTCTGGTATCAAACCATTCTTTAACCTGAGAATGTAAAGTGGGATGATTGGCTTTAAGAGATACAATATAATCAGCTTTTTTGTAGCGAATTTGTTTCACAATCTCGCTTTGCGTTCCCATCGCATCAATGGTAACGATCGCCCCGGTCAGGTCTAGTAATTCTAAGAGTGCCGGAATAGCCGTAATCTCGTTGGAATGATACTCAACTTTAACTTGCCCTAAAACTAAACGCTGTTCACTTGCCCAAGCCGTGACCAAATGCAAAGCTTTTACGCCTTGATTACGGTCATAAGAACCTCTAACACTTTTGCCATCAATGGGGATAATCTCGCCAACTACCGAACCAAGCATACTTTGAAGCCACTTCGCTAAACATTGTTCTAAAGCATCAGGATTGATTTTTTCAAAGACTCGTCGAAAAGTATCATCACTCGGAATACCATTGGGTAATTCGAGAAATTCCTCTAACCATTGTTGTTTAGCGATGCAATAATTTTCCATGTCTTCCCAACCTTCGGCACCGCTAATGACGGCTAAAATAGAGATTACTAAAATATCTTTTAATAAATGTTTTTGGGTTCTTTGAACTCTGGGGTCGGGGAGCTCTGCTACATAATTCAATAAATTAGCTTGGATTTCGCTTAGAGGTGTTAACTGTCGTTTTTCTGCTCTTTTAGCTTGAGATTTTACAGCGAGTTTCAATCTAGGTGCAAAACCATTTGTCATTGTCTTTAACTCCGTTTCAACTTGATTGACTTTGTTAAGAGTCAAACTTGATTATAGGTTTGAGTTCGGTTCACAGGTATAAAGTCTATTGGCGTTTTTTTGTCAAGTACAATTTATACCAAATTAGATGAGCTTACCCTGGAGATACTAAAATCTTTAAAGTCAGGTATTCGGTAGCTTTTAGCTGTTCTTGTAAGTGGATTTGGTAAAATGAAGGAAACATATTTAATAGATGGGGGGTTTTCACAATCACGACCCCATCTTTTTTTACCACAAAAGCTCCAAAAGCTCTACAGCAAATGCTTTTGACGGGGTTGTCACCCCGTCAGGATAATTACTCGTCTTGATAGAACGCAGAATATTTTTAAGTTTTACCCATAAATTTTTAATTGGGGATAAGTCCGGCGAATAGGGCGATAAATATATTAATTTTGCCCCTTTTTTGGATGGCTTTTTCTAATTATTCTCCGGTAGGAATAGTACACTTATACATCACTAAACCACCCACTTTACCTAATTTTGGCAAGGGTTTTCAGATGATAAAATCCTCAAATGTAATTACATTTGTTGAACTTACTAAATTGACTGATGTTATGACTTCATTGACCGATATATAGCCTTTTTCAAAAAGATGAGGTATCATGTTACTGACCCTCAATCGTGAGGGTCAAACATAGAATATCAAAACAAATTAACTATAATTATAGCAAGTCTCTTTGAGTCGTGAATGTAGAACAACCTGAAACGCTTGTGATGATTGAATCGATTATTTACAAATCAAATGGTTTTGCTATATATAGTTTAGTAAACCCACACGAAAGCGATACCACACATAGTAGCATTTTTTTGACTCATAGCACGATCTGCTTGACTCACAACACGTTTACTTGTACCAAAAATCATCCATTTTTTAAAATGAAAGATTATTCGATTAGACATCTCCAAAAATTATCAAAGTCACTCTAATACTGGGTTTCCAAGAGGTTTGTCTCTTTGTTTGATTTCTCTTAATTTAACGGTAAAACAGCTACTTTAAGTACTGGAGTTTAGACTAAATAAGCCTTAAAGCGTTATGTGTCTCAACCCCAGAACGTTTATTTAGCAACGGCAACGGT
>NZ_JAUBQU010000114.1:0-19461 GCF_036701435.1 Microcoleus sp. Pol12A5 | reverse complement strand
ACATCTATGACGCGCAAAATTATTCGTACTGACAAAGCACCGGCACCCGTGGGCCCTTACAATCAAGCGATCGCCGCTACGGGCACTATGCTGTTTGTAGCTGGTCAAATTGCGATCGACATTAGACTAAACGATATTGTCTACACCGACGACGTGGCAAAACAAACCGAACAAGTTATGGCAAATCTCGAAGCGATTCTCACAGAAGCGGGCGCTACTTGGTTGGATGTGGTAAAAACTACGGTTTTCCTCAAAGATATGAATGATTTCGCCGCTGTGAATGCGGTTTATGCGAAATATTTTGATGCGGAAACTGCACCGGCGCGTGCTTGTGTGGAGGTTTCGCGTTTGCCGAAAGATGTGTTAGTTGAAATTGACTGTATTGCTGTGATTTGATTTCATCTTCTTTTAGATGCCCGACTTTTTCAAGAAGTCGGGCATCTGGATATTATGTTTTTTTAATGTTTTTGCAGTTGGGAAACTTGAATCTTCGGCAATTCTTTCCATTCGGGATCAATAGGTGAGTAGCAACAGTAGCACACCGCTAAACAGTCGTATTCAGCATTCGGAATTTCAGGTCTGTACTCCTCTACGCGCGAAACCTCCCAATCTCCCCAGCGAACGTGAGTGCTCGCAGCAGGGGATTTAGAATCACCACTCTCCTTAAATTGGCTAAAGTTTCGCAGGCGATCGCCCGTTTTAGGCAGAGGTTTGTTTGAGTAGTCGTAGTGTTCTGCTAGGATACTCGTGAGAGCACCTGTATGGGAAAGCAATCTCTCCTCCCATCCAGGGGAAGAAAGCGATTCTGTTTTGAAAATGATCAACCGTTTTGGCATTGATTTATTCCTTTCTCTCGTGTTCGGGTTCGTATGGACTCGGTGGAAACTCTGTCAACCCTTCAAAGACACAATCAACCTTAAGTATCGAAGCGTTTGTTTTTTCCCATCGGATTAATTCCCATCCCTGACGCTTGGCCATTTGATCGCATTTCTCTGGATCAGTTGCACTATGACGGCTAATATTCTCGTCTGGATCGTAGCGAGGTCTTAATGTCATCTTTATCTGCGTTTTTCTACAGACGCTGATGAAAATCCTACCTGCTATTTTCACCTGCGATGTCTGCGGTTTACAATCCTAGATCATATCCTTTATAGTAACTATCTAAGCATACTTTATATTTTATTCAGTCCCCCTCTGCTGGGACTTCATTTATGTAGTTGCGGTTTCAACCGCCGAGGGTAAAGTGCGCGACTTTATTAACTTCTACAGCCGATCGCACTTTTGTCGATCTGTCGCTGTCGCGCACCTACTCCCAAATCAATCTGAAACAATCAGATTTAATCTCAATTAGCAATTAGCAATTACTAATCATCAGTTAGCAATTAGCAATTAGCAATTACTCTACAAGTAATTACCAATTACCAACCGTAAACTATTTATTCAGCGCTTCGCGGGCGGCTACCGCTTCGTCGGGATGAATATTCAAGCGGGTCAAATTAATTCGACCTTTATTGTCAATTTCTCGCACTTTGACAATCACTTCATCGTTTACAGCTAACTCGTCTTCGACTTTCCCAACGCGGTAGTCAGCTAACTGCGAAATGTGAATCATGCCTTCTTTTCCTGGCAAAATTTCCACAAAAGCGCCGATCGGAATAATTCGAGTTACGCGCCCGACATACACGTCTCCTGCATTCAACTTGCGCGTCATGCCTTGGACAATGTTGTAAGCCCGTTGAGCTTTTTCGCTGTCGTTGCCAGCAATTGTCACGGTTCCGTCGTCTTCGATGTCAATTTTGACACCGGTTTCTTCGGTGATGGCTTTGATCGTTTTGCCACCAGGCCCAATTACCAAACCGATAAATTCTGGATCGATTTTCAGGGTTAGCAAACGCGGTGCAAACGGCGACATTTCCTTGCGGGGAGTGTCGATGGTTGACAGCATTCTTTCTAAAATGTGCAGTCTGGCCGGTTTGGCTTGGCGGATGGCGGTGGCAATCACATCTAAGGGTAAACCTTTGATTTTCATGTCCATCTGCAAAGCAGTAATCCCGGTGTCGGTACCGGCTACTTTGAAGTCCATGTCGCCTAAAAAGTCTTCAATTGCCTGAATGTCAGTCAAAATTCGGACTTCATCGCCTTCTTTAATTAAGCCCATTGCCGCGCCGCTGACGGGTTGGGAAAGGGGAACGCCTGCATCCATTAATGCTAGCGTTGAGGCGCAAACTGAACCCATTGAGGTGGAACCGTCGGAAGAAAGGATTTCTGAAACTACGCGAATCACGTAGGGGAAATCTTCTTTGGATGGCAAAACCGGCAGCAAAGCGCGTTCTGCGAGGGCTCCGTGACCGATTTCTCGGCGTCCGGGCGATCGCATCGGCTTGGTTTCTCCTACCGAAAACGGCGGGAAATTGTAGTGATGCAGGTAGCGTTTGTCTTGCTGCGGGTGCAAGTCGTCTCCTAAGTCTTGGGCGTCGCCTGGGGTTCCCAGGGTAGCTGCGGACAAGACTTGGGTTAAGCCCCGATTAAACAACGCACAGCCGTGTACTCGCGACGGCAGCACGCCTACGCGACAAGAAACGGGTCGCACCTCGTCTAGCTTGCGACCGTCTACACGGACGCCATCTTCGAGGATCTGCTTCCGCATCATTTTTTTGGTAACGTCTTTGAAAACGTTGCCGATCGCCTTGCTGTTGGCGGTGGCCGCTACTTTTACCGGGTCCTCTTCCGGGAGTTCGGCGATCGCAGCTTCGACTTCATTTGCCTTAACTTCGTCCAATGCTGCATTCCGTATTGTTTTGTCTTTTTCAAATCTTGACAAAATGATGCGGATGGGTTCTTGGGCGCGATCGCGAATAAAGTTTTCCAGGGCCGAATCTTGCGATGGCCGTTCCTCTACCACCAAATCGATGCCCAATTCCGCCATAATTTCGCGCTGGGCTTGAATCAAGTCACAGGCTGCTTCATAGCCGAAGTCGATCGCCTCGATGATATCCTGTTCCGGCAATTGGTTGGCGCCGGCTTCTACCATGATTACTCCATCAGGAGAACCGGCTACCACGAGATCCAACTCGCCTTCTTTGATTTCGCTGTAGGTGGGGTTGATGATGAAATCGTCTCCTACCAAACCGACTCGCACCGCCGCCATCGGCCCGTAAAACGGCATTTTCGCCAGCAGAATCGCCACCGAAGCCCCCGTCACCGCCAAAACGTCCGGTGGCACTTGTTCGTCCATCGAAACCGTTGTGGCTACAACTTGGATGTCATCTCGCAGCCAGCTTGGAAATAGCGGACGCAGCGGTCGATCGATCAAACGGCCAGTCAAAGTCACTTTTTCTGGGGGACGCCCTTCCCTTCGCAAAAATCCACCGGGAATTTTACCGCCAGCGTAGAGTCTCTCTTCGTAATCCACCAACAGGGGCAGGAAATCAATTCCTTCTCTCCCCTGCGATCGAGTCGCTGTCACCAAAACCGCCGTGTCACCTGACTGAATCAAAACTGCACCGCCTGCTTGAGGCGCTAGTAAACCAATCTTCAGTCTAATATCCCGTCCATCGAAGGATATTGACTTGTCTATCTCTACCATGTAGCACTGCTTCCTTATCTACCACATTCTTTCTCTGTCGGGATCGTAACATTACCACAGGATGTTTGAGAGTCCGACGCCAAAAGACAGGGATAATCGCCAGGCGATCGACTGTCGGCGTCTGGCTTATAAGCATTTATACTCTCGAATTATTTTTGGCAGTCTGGGGTCGATTCTCCGGTCGATCGTCCGCTAAACGCCTTCCATAGATGGTACGATCAATTTTCGTTTGGGAATTGGGACGTTGAAGGAAGAAGGAAGAAGGAACAGGGATTTAGTTATCTAGGACAGGGAATAAGCCGTAAGGTGTGCCATAAGTACCTAAATATACAGGTTCTACCTAATTCCTATCTGGCTCAAAATTTCCTCGGTTTGTTTTAAATAAATTTTTCATAAATCCCTTATAAATGCTGTAGTCAACCTCGCACTTAAATACAAATATCAGGGTAAAAAATATGGCAATTTTACACGGCAGTTGGCTCCTAGAAAATGAAAAAAGTTGCTTATTTATTTGGGGAGAAATTTGGCGAAAAATAGAGGCAATTGAAATCATAGAATCGGGGATAAATTTACCGCATCCCTTAGCAATGACCGAATCGGAATTTAAGAATTTCCTAAATTCCTTGCAGCAGTCGGGAAAACTGGATTGGCAATTACCGGAAACCGCAGAAACTCCACCGGATAAAAGCAAAAAAACTCGGCGATCGCCCAAAACTCAAAACGCAGAAATTCCCGCCAAAGACTCCTCAATTCAAAAGGAAATTCGGGCGATCGCACTTCCCACCCAAATCTCAGAATCGAACACAAATCTGATGCCGCAGCACTCAGCAGCAGCACTTGAGGAACCCGCTAAAACCGAGGAAATTTACCTTTATCCCTGGCAAGTCGAGGGTTTTTGTCTCAACCCTCAAGCAGCTTTTGTTTTCTTGCAATCACTACCGCTTAACAGCACGGAACCAGACTCTTTTGTCGGCTCAGATTTGCGTTTTTGGTCTCATATTGCTAGGTGGAGTTTGGATTTGTTGGCAAGATGCAAATTTTTGCCTGGATTAGAGAAACAGTCGGACGGTTCTGCTATTGCCAAATGGCAACCGTTGTTAGATAGTTCTACAGATACACTCCGCCTCGCCACTTTTGTCAAGCAAATGCCGACGGCTTGCAGAACATATCAGAAGAAGGAAGAAGGAAGTTCGGCAACGGATTCTGTAACGGATGTAACGGATGTCAGGAAGAAGGAAGAAGGAAGAAGGAAGAGGGAAGAAGGAAGAGGGGAAAAGCAAGAAGAATCCAGTCAATTGCCTTTAGCGGTGGATTTGCCGATGGGGGCGGAGGAATTGGTGTTAGGCTTTTTGAGTAGTATTGTAGATAGTCAAGTGCGATCTGCTGGTAGCTCTACTTTAGACATTAAAGCAGTTTCTCCTGTGCGCGAGTGGCTGCAAGCTTTGCAGCAGGAATCTGGGATAGTTCAAGTAGAAACAGCAGCATTGGAAAACTTGGCAACCAAGCTGAGTGCTTGGATTGCACCGCTGCAAAATCAATTATCTCAACAAAGTCAATTTCGCACTTGCTTTCAACTCATACCACCAGCGCCCGGTAAAGCAAGCTGGAATTTAAATTATTGCTTGCAAGCAGCAGATGAAACCGAATTTTTGGTTGACGCGACAACTGTTTGGAACAACTCTGTCGAGCGTTTGGCTTATGCGGGGCGGACAATAGAATTGCCTCAAGAAACTTTGCTCAGCGGCTTGGGTTTAGCCTCGAAACTTTATCCGTTAATTGAACCGAGTTTGCAAGCCCAGCGACCTCAATCTTGCCAATTAAATCCGCTGCAAGCTTACGAGTTTATTAAGTCTGTAGCTTGGCGGTTTGCTGATAGCGGGTTGGGCGTAGTTTTGCCGCCGAGTTTGACAAAGACGGATGGTTGGGCGAGTCGTTTGGGTTTGAGCATTCAAGCGGAAACTCCGAAAGTGACTCCGGCGAAAGGCGGGTTAGGATTGCAAAGTCTGCTAAATTTTAAGTGGGAATTGACGATCGGCGGACAGCGCATTTCTAAGGCAGAATTTGACAGATTGATCGCGTTGAATTCGCCTTTGGTGGAAATTAACGGCGAGTGGGTGGAGTTGCGCGCGCCGGATGTGAAAGCGGCTCAAACTTTTTTTGCCAGCCGCAAAGAGCAAATGACTCTTTCTTTGGAAGATGCTTTGCGTTTGGCGTCGGGCGATTCTCAGATGATCGAAAAATTGCCTGTGGTGAATTTTGAGGCTACGGGTCAACTTCAGGAATTGTTGAATACTTTGAGCGATAATCAAGCGGTAAGTGCGATCGCAACTCCGGCTAGTTTCCGAGGACAATTGCGGCCTTATCAAGCCCTAGGGGCAGGCTGGCTAGCATTCTTAGAAAGATGGGGTTTAGGTGCTTGTCTCGCGGACGATATGGGGCTTGGCAAGACGATCGAGCTAATTGCTTTCCTCGTACACTTACAAGAACAAGATGCCCTAGAAGCGCCAACATTACTGGTTTGTCCGACATCAGTATTGGGCAATTGGGAGCGGGAAGTCAAGAAATTTGGCCCGACGCTAAAAGTGTTAGTTCACCATGGAGACAAACGCGCTAAAGGCAAAGCATTTGCGGCTGAAATTAAGGGAAAGGATTTAATAATTACCAGTTACGCGCTGGTGTTTCGCGATGCGAAGGAATTTCAAGGCATTAAATGGCAAGGATTGGTTTTAGATGAAGCGCAAAATATTAAAAATTCCGAGGCGAAGCAGTCGCAAGCGGTGCGGCAAATCGAGGCATCTTTTAGAATTGCGCTGACGGGAACTCCGGTGGAAAATAGACTGCAAGAATTGTGGTCTATTTTGGAGTTTCTCAATCCTGGCTATTTGGGGCCGCGCAATTTCTTTCAGCGCCGATTTGCAATTCCGATCGAGAAATACGGAGATCGAGAATCATTGCAGACTTTGCGATCGCTCGTTCGGCCTTTCATCCTCCGCCGCCTGAAAACTGACAAAGAAATCATCCAAGATTTGCCCGAAAAACAGGAGATGACTGTATTTTGTGGGCTGGCAGCTCAACAGGCTGGATTATATCAGAAAATAGTCGAAGAGTCAATAGCTGAATTAGAATCAGCCGAAGGCATTCAGCGCCGGGGAATGATTCTGGCTTTGCTGGTAAAACTCAAGCAACTTTGCAACCATCCGGCTCTTGTGAAAGCAGAAGCTAAGCCGAAAGAATTGCAGATTAAAAGTCAGGAATCGGGGAAATTGCAGCGGTTGGTAGAAATGTTAGAAGAGGTGCTCGCTGAGGGCGATCGGGCTTTAATTTTTACTCAATTTGCCGAATGGGGAAAACTCCTGAAACCGCATCTAGAACAGCATTTAGGGCGAGAAGTTTTGTTCTTGTACGGCGGAATTAAGCAACAGCAGCGGGAAGAAATGATCGATCGCTTCCAGCACGATCCGCAAGGTCCGCCGATTATGATTTTATCTTTAAAAGCGGGCGGCACAGGTTTGAACTTAACCAGAGCCACCCACGTTTTCCACTATGACAGATGGTGGAATCCCGCAGTAGAAAATCAGGCAACTGACCGCGTATTTCGCATCGGTCAAACTCGCAATGTGCAAGTCCACAAATTTGTCTGCACTGGTACGTTAGAGGAGAAAATACACGATATGATCGAAAGTAAGAAAGCTCTAGCCGAACAAGTTGTCAGCGCCGGCGAAAACTGGCTCACCGAACTCGATACAGACCAACTTCGCAATTTACTCATCCTCGATCGCAATGCTATTATAGAAACGGAAGAAGAATAATGTGTTTAATTTCTTCGGTTTCTCGTGAGGACTTTAGTTCTCAAAAATCAGAGGAATTACACACTCTGACCACAGAAACCGGGTTGTCTACCAGAATTAAAGGTTAGAGTCCTGTTTTTTCGTAAAAAACCCGGTTTCTGACTTTCCTAGATAACTAAAGCTTTCTTCCTCCTTCCCTCTTCCCTCTTCCTTCTTCATTCTTAATTCTTCCTTCTTCCTTCGGCTTATGATTGACAGAGAATGGTGGACACAACAGTGGTTAGATTTAATCAATACCTACCGCTTCAAAAAACGCTTAGAACGCGGCTGGCAGTACGCGCGCGAGGGTAAAGTTCTCAGCATTAAATTTCCCAATCAAGAAGTAATTGCCATAGTTCAAGGAACTGATCCAAAACCCTATCAAGTTTCTTTAGGACTCGATACATTGAGCGATGAAGATTGGGATTATGTGATTGAAAATATGTCGCAAAGAGCAGTTTTTTCAGCTAAACTCTTAGCAGGAGAAATGCCGCACAATATTGAAGATGTATTTGCAGCGGCCGGCAAAACGCTATTTCCGTTAAGTTTATCTGATATTCGATCGCGCTGTAGCTGTCCTGACCCCAAAAACCCTTGCAAACACATCAGTGCAGTATACTACTTATTGGGCGATCGCTTCAGTGAAGACCCCTTCGTACTCTTTCAACTGCGGGGCAGAACCAAAGAGCAAATCTTGACAGCACTCCGTCAGAGACGAGGTACGCAAGGAGAGGAAAATTCCCAACTCAACTCCGGCGAAAATGCCCCCACAGCGAATTCTAAATTGCCGAAGGTCGATCGCTTTTGGGAATACAACCAGCAGCTAGAATCATCTTTAGTAGTCATTGTACCGCCGCCCAGCAGCGAAACAGTATTAGATATCTTAGGCCCCATTCCCATCGCAACCGACGGAAAAGGAACCGCTAGCAAATCCTCCCCTGCATCTGATGCACTCAATCAGCATTTTAGCAAAATCTACCAAGCAGTTAGCCAGCAAGCAGTTTTAGCAGCACTGAAACGGAGCGAAGGAGATTAACATAATTTATTCGCAGAGATGATACTAGGGAATATGGCGGATAAAAATCAGGCTTTAATACCAATTTTATTCTTGAGTCCCTCTCTGCTGGAACGAGAGTTTGTTTAGAATAGATTTCAACCGACGAGTCTTACTTTTGGCAATTTCAGTTTAAAGTTCCCACAACTTACTCATAATCTCTATCAATTCCTGGGGGCGTTTAATCAAAAAATCGGGATTGTGTGCAGCCAAAGCCTCCTGAGAATTAAAACCCCAAGCTACAGCCATTACCTTAATTCCTGTTTTTCTAGCAGCGTCTATATCTCTAATCTCATCTCCCACATAAACGACTTGTTTAGGATTTATATGTTCTCTTTTTAGCCAGCTATTAATAACTTTATGTTTGCCAAAAGTTGAACCAGAGTAAATAAATGTGAAAGTGTCTTGCAAACCATTTTTTTCCAGCGATGCCAAGACGTTTTCTCGGGAATTAGATGTGATAATGCCCAGTTGAAATCCCAGTTTTTTTAACTCCAGTAAAACTTCTTTAATCCCCGGAAATAACTGAATGTTGGGAATTTCGCTGCGTAACTCTGCTTTCAACATTCTAATCAATAGCGGGAATTTGAAGATAGAAATGCCAGAATACTGAAGGAGTTGCCAAGAAGTTAAATTGCTCAGTTGAGCGATTTGCTCTTTGGTCGCACACTTAAAGCCTAATTCTACTGACAAACGGTTGGTGATGCTCAGAAGAATATCGATTGTATCTGCTAAAGTACCGTCAAAATCAAAAATAATTACTTTGGTCATGGGACAATAGCAAATAAGGAACGGGGGAGCATACAATTTTAGAGTTTAGGGTTTAGAGTTTAGATTTTAGATTTTAGATTTTAGCTGGGAATGACTTACTGTATAATGTATTGACTATTGGCGCTCCGTTTTAGATTTTAAATTTTTAATTTTAGATTTTATATTTTAGATTTTAGATGGGGAATGACTTACTGCATAATATATTGACTATTGGCGCTCCGTAAATACCCTAGGGGTATTATCGATAGGGTAAGGTGCCCCCTAAGCAGCCTGACGAACATCTCAAATTTTAAGGGTTAATTTGATTTGCTTTCGCATTTCGCCGCAGCATTTCTGGTTTTATGCGCCGCAGCGCCGAAGCTGTAAATCTGCGGTTCCATTCTTCGTCGGAAATGTCGGCTAATTCTGCAAGTGTCGGTGCTATGTTTTCAGGATAAGGCTCAAACTCTGGCACATCAGTTGGTTTAGCAAATCGCTGATTCCAAGGACAAACATCCTGACAAATATCGCAACCTGCTACCCAACCTTGTAAATTAGATGCAATTTCGTCGGGCAATTTTTCGGCTCGATTCTCGATCGTGTGATAGGCTATACATCGATCGGCATTCACCACAAAAGGCTCAGTAATTGCCCCCGTCGGACACGCCTCAATGCAGCGAGTGCAAGTACCGCAATGTTCCGTATGGGGTGCATCGGGCGCTAACTCCAAATTAGTCAAGATTTCTCCCAAAAACACCCAAGAACCGTATTCGCGCGAAATTACATTACCATTTTTGGCAATCCAGCCAATCCCGGCACGTTGCGCCCACATTTTATCCTGAACCGGCCCGGTATCAGCATAATACCGCGCTTCAATTCCCTCCCCTTGCGATCGCATCCAATTTGCCAAAACCTTCAGTTTTTTGTGCAAAATTCTGTGGTAATCCCTTCCCCAACCGTAGCGAGAGATTTTAGCATATTCGACCCCTGCCTCGACCCCCCCCTCACAAGAGGGATTTGAGGGGCGTTGGTGAGGTGTGTAGTAGTTGATGGCGACACATATTAATGACTGCACCTCTGGCATTATTAATCGAATATCCTGCCGTTTCGGGTTTGCCATCCATGCCATATCCGCCTGATAACCCTTGTCCAGCCAAGCTTGCAATCTGTGTTTTTCTAGATCGAAATCCGTGTCTTTTGAAGCGATACCGACTTTGTGAAAGCCCAACTCAAGGGCTTTTTGCTTCACCAAAATGCTGCTAATTGGCGCTTTCATTTGATACCAGGCAAATATTTACCTTTTGTATTGACTATTTGGATTTTATATGATAACAAAAGCGATTTTAATGATTGGTTTCCTAAATAAACTAATTCGGCGCACAGTCTAGTGATGGCGATCGCAATTTACCAAACCATTGATTATAGTTTTGTAACTCAGCTATATTTAATTTATATTTGCAATTTTTAACAAAAAGTTACATAATTTTAATCAAGAGAGCTTGAGATTCCCTAACTCAAGTACCTCACTAAAACCACAAATCCCAAAGCATACACATGGCAGTTAGTATTCAATCAGCTCAATCTATTTTCTCGAACACCGAGATTGCGAGCGTTGTGCCGGCTACCACGGAAGCGTTCTACAAACTCAGCGTTGAAGACCAACTCGCACTGCTCTGGTATGCCTACACCGAAATGGGCGTTTCCATTACCGCAGCAGCACCGGGAGTAGCCAGCATGGCGCTTGTCGAAGGCATTCTGAGCGAAATCAAGCAAATGTCGCCTGCTGCTCAAAGCAAAACCATGTTTGACCTAGCCAGCAACGCCGATACAACGATAGGTCGGATTTACACTTCCTTGCGCGTCAACACCAAACTCGGTTTCTGGTACGAGTTGGGACAGTTGATGAAACAGGGCCTTGTCGCTCCGATCCCCGCTGGCTATCAAATGTCTCCCGAAGCCACCGCAGTTCTCGAAACCATCAAGAAACTCGATCCAGGCCAGCAAATTACCGTACTTCGGAATACCGTAGTTAACATGGGCTATGACCCTGCTTTTAACCAAGAGTACGGCAAACGCTCTGCCCCGCGCAGCACTCCCACCGCTCCAGAAGAGCGGGTAAAAACCACAATTGAGGGTATTAGCGAGCAGACTGTGCTCAGCTACATCGACTACATGAACGCTTTCGACTTCACCCCAGCCGTCGGTTTATTTGCTGAAGAAGGTGCCCTGCAACCGCCTTTCCAAAAGCCGATCGTTGGTCGCGAAGCTATCCTCAACTATATGCGGGAAGAGTGCGTCGGACTGAAAATGATGCCCGAGCGAGGCGTATCGGAACCCGCAGAAGATGGCTACCGCCAAGTGAAAGTCACCGGTAAAGTCGAAACTCCCTGGTTCGGATCGAATGTGGGAATGAACATTGCATGGCGGTTTTTGCTCGATCCCCAAGGTCAAATTTTCTTTGTGGCGATCGACTTGTTGGCCTCTCCTAAAGAATTGCTCAATTTGATCCGCAAATAGAATATTCTTGTTTGCTCTTTTAAACAGGCTTCCCCAGAAACCCAGATGCCATTAGGTGTCTGGGTTTATATCATTTTAGATTTGAGATTTTAAATTTTAGATTCAAGAATTGAAGGATGGAAAATGACTGATGGTATCAGGGTTTACAGCTTGGCTACACTTGTATTTTTTGAAAGTAGGATTGATTTTGGTCGATCGCTCTGAAAGCTGCGCTCGACGCTCTGCGGTTCCCGATTCCTCCTTTTTTCGGAGAATTATTTTCCTACCCCTACTTATATCTTTTGAGGGATTTGCTGCGGCAAAGAGAATGATTACAGTATACTCATTCATTTGAAATCACTTGTTTTATGACCGCCACAACTCGACCTATTTTAACTAACTCTATAAAGATTGCAGGCATCACAATGCCAGAGATACTGCAATATTTTGAAACTTTAAACGCGGGGGATTTTGAAGCGACGGCTAATTTATTTGCCGATGATGGGGTTCTGCACGCGCCGTTTGAAGATCCAATTATCGGCAGGATTGCGATCGCCACTTATCTAAAAAAAGAAGCACGAGGAATGCAGCTAGAACCCCAGAAAGGTGTCAGCCAAATTTTAGAAGATGGCAAAGTAGAAGTTCAGGTCAGCGGTCGGGTGCAAACTTCCGCATTTGGCGTTAATGTAGGATGGCTGTTCTTGCTCAATTCTGACCAAAAAATCCTTTCTGTGACGGTCAAACTGTTAGCTTCTCCCCAAGAATTGCTAAACCTGCGGTCACATAAGAAATTTGATGTTTAATAAGCTGTTTCAGATTTAAATTGCCTATTGGGGTTTGACCTGTCGATCGCACGTAATAGTTAAAGTCGTGCGATCGACAGGTTAATCGGCTTTTTCTGGCAAGAATGAGGCAGACACCGGGTTTTTATCCAAATCTTTGGTAAAGTGTCCCTCACGGTATAAAAAATCGGTTTCTTGGCTATTTGTGCGATCTGGACTTTACCCCTACAATCTTACAGTTTCTTAGAGAGGGACGCTACTCCACGAAAAACTGGCTGTCACCGCAGCGTGCGACAGACAGCCAAAGCGAGTCAAAAAGTGCATTGCCAATCATTAATGACTAATGACTAATGACTAATTAAGATTTTTCCGGCAAACTCGCTTCCAACTTTAGACAGTTGCGACCGTCTATTTGCAAAGTGTAGTCCACCCGATCCATAAGTCTACTCATAATCAGCCAGCCGTAGCCGCTTTCCTGTTTAGCTTCCGGCCTCGGAGGATTGTAAGTATCCATTTCGTAACCTTTACCGTAATCCCAAATTTCTAAACCAATATCCCTATTTTTTAAATTCAAGCGAATTAAAACGGGTAAATTGGGTTGATCTTTGTGAGCATGGCGGATCACGTTAGAATAGGCTTCTGCTAACACCAAGCGCAAACGATTCGACTGACGCGGCCAATCGACGTGCTCTCCTAGCTCTACTTCCAAACTGCTCAGCAACCAATTTTCAACAATTGTTAAAAACCGCAAGTCGCTTGGCACATGAAGCTCAGTATTCATAAAAAAATCCCGTAAGTTTGAAAACCCTGTGTCTTCACACCAGGTATGAAACACGACGCGCCGAATGGATTCGGCCTCAATACTTGTCGCTACTCGGGGGACACTAGCCTTTTCTGTTTAAAAATCAGGCATTGGTCATTCGGTAGAAGGCAGAAGTTAAGAGTATAGTTGAAAACTTTAGTTATGGGTCTAAAGCCCATTAACAATTGATAATTATACCGAGACTGCAAGCAGCGAGGTATAAAAAATCTTTGTTTCAATCTCTGGCTTTTAAGCTTGGGTTTTTTCTGACCAATGCCTTCTACCTTAACCTTTTACAGGTGTTGAATCCCCCAGAAAAGCGATTCACGAAACTAGCTGCGCCATCGCCGGCTAGGTTTTTTACTGTTGACGATAATGCCGTCCTTTGCAGGACTACTCTGTGAGCCGTCAACCAGCAGCGCTTAAGTTTTTTCGGCTCTCACCCCCGACTATGGGTCGGGAGTCGCTGACAGATTCAAAGAACCTCCAAAGAGAGTATGGTTTGGTCGTCTTCCTGAACGGGATTGTCGGCTCGGATGTGAGCCAACAAATTGTCCAAGTTGAAGGAACCAGGCTCCTGAATCAACAGTTGCCAAAGCCCTTCTTGTTGTAGCATAGAACGGGTTGGTACACCCCCGGAGACCCCTTCAGTGGTGACGCTAGCTTCAGTAATCCCGTCACTCGTCAGCAGAAATACATCTCCCGACTTTAATTCGATCGCACCTGCTTTGCCTCTCCAAACTGGTAGTATCCCCAAGGGAATGCCGCGAGCTTTCAGGAAATTAGGCTCGGCTGGCGTTTTACCGCTAGCGGCTTGAGCTTTCACCTCTGAGTGAGACCAAACAATCGGGTAAATGTGACCGGCATTAGCAAAGGCGAGGTGTCCGGTTGACGGAGTGTAACGAGCTACAACCATTGTAATAAAATGGTTGTTGCCGATCAGGTCGTCAGACATACTGCTATTCATGTTCTGCATAACTTGATCTGGCTCTGGAGAAACTTCTTGGGAAAGTTCCCGCCGCATCACCGAAATCGCGCTGGCCATAAATAGAGCAGCCGGAACTCCCTTACCCGAAACATCTCCCACCGCTATCCAAATATCCCCTTGGGAGTGGACGTAGACTTCAAAAAAGTCGCCGCCAACTTCCCGCGCTGGATAACAGCAAGCTTGCACCCTAACAGTTTCAAAATCCGGCCAACTTTGGCGCAACAAGTTTGTTTGGATTTGGCGAGCCACTTCCAACTCGTTTTGCATCTGCTTGGCTAAATCCAGAGTGCGCTGGTAGAGCTTAGCTTGAGACAGGGCGAGAGCCGCTTGAGCTGCTACACCTTCTATTAACTCTATATCTTCTGCCGACCAAGGGTTAGTGCCGCCAATCTGGCACAAAGCCAGTACCGCCAGTAATTCTTGCTGGTAAGTCAGGGGCACGGCAATCTCAACCGATTTACCGTCCCCCCCGCTGTTTGGGTTCACTTGAGTTTGGCGGCTGGCTACTGCTTGAACCAACAAATTTTCATCAAAAGAAAAACTACTGGCATCGTCGGTTTGGGCTTGGTAGGGGAAGGTACTCGGCAATAGTCGATCGCTCTCTACCGGCCGCAGCATACAATAGTTGGCCTCAAAAGTTTGACCTACGGTTTGAACAATAGTTTGTACCATACTAGAGTAATCTAGCGACCCGCGAATCACGCTCATTACCTCATTGAACAGAGATTCCTTGCGTAAAGCGCGGCGCAATGCAACGCTGCGCTGCTTGTAGTATTTGTAAGTTTCTGAGGCTTGATTGATCACCAATTTGAGTTCTTCAGGATTCCACGGTTTGGTGATGTATTTGAAAACTTGACCTGAGTTGATGGCCTCAACCAAATCTTCAACATCGGTGTATCCCGTTAGCAGAATCCGAATCGTATCGGGAAATCGCTCGACTGTTTTCCCCAAAAACTCGGTGCCATTCATTTCTGGCATCCGCTGGTCAGATATAATCACCGCCATCTCGCCCTGTTCGTCTAGAACTTCCAAGGCGCTGAGGGCGCTATCTGCTTTGTAAACCTGAAAGTCGCGTCGAAACGTCCGGTACAATAAATCCAAGTTATCGGGTTCGTCATCGACTACCATCAGTTTCAGCTTGCTTCCATCTCCCCTACTCATCTTTCTTCCCCCTTGAAAACCCCCACCATAGCTGTATTCAGCAAGGTGGCGGGAGGAAAAGGGGGGCTGGATATATGCAACATATCAGTTACGTCAAGTTGAGTTAAAGAAACCCGTTTTACCTTAAGGTGAGCATTCCTTTCGCACCATCTGTTCGCACAACAGATGAGAGGCTTTCGATACTGTAACCCGCCTCGGTAGGCCGCTTCAATAGGGAAAATTTCCGAGTGAGCTTTCACGCTGTGATACGAGCAATGACCTTGTTAGCAGTCGGTACTTTTATAAACACACCAGCATTCAAAACGGCTAATTAGTGCTCTGATTGCAGAGTTCTTAACTAGCTGGGCACTGTCCTCGGTGTGAATTTTAACACTTACTACTAAGGAAGGTATTGCTACCTAAGTCTGGTCAACACTGGCTGTATTTCAAGCCCCACTGTACCCGGAGGGTTAGTGGTGGGTTGTTGGCGCTATTCCCTACCTACACCTGTGCCCAATCGCACTTGATTGCTGCATGCAATTCTCCCTAATCTCTGAACTTTTTGCAGCAATCATATTACTACTGCTGAATCAAGTTATTCTTTCTGCCAGTCTGAGCTTAGCAGAACGAGAGCGGGGATTTCTAGCGACTTCTTCGGATTGTGGCCCGATCGGCTTTTTTGTAAGTACCTGCAAACTGGGTGTTCCTCTGAGTTGGTGCTTGACTGGTCGGTCTTCCAGACTGTGAAATGTAATGATTCCGATTCTCCCACCTGGTTTTAACCACCTTGGCGCTTGGTTGAGGAAAGTTTCTAAAGAAGCGAGTTCGGAGTTGACAGCTATCCTTAAAGCTTGGAAAGTACGGGTGGCAGGATGGATTCTGCCGTTGCGCTGCTTGGGGGGGAAGCTGGAGGCTATCGCCCCTGCAAGTTCTGTTGTTGTTTGAAAAGGACGCCCTTGCACAATCCGCCTCGCGATGCGCCGCGACAGTCGTTCCTCGCCGTACTTGTAAATAATATCTGCTAGTTTAACTTCTTCCCAGTGGTTGATAATCTCTTCTGCCGTCAAAGATTGCTGCTGGTTCATACGCATATCTAGTTGAGCTGGGTGGCGAAAACTAAATCCTCGTTCCGGTGTATCGAACTGAGCAGAGCTGACGCCCAAGTCTGCTATGATACCATCAAATTCGGCCTCTGGGGACTGATATTCAGCAAAGTTGCCGTGCCAAAACTCAACGGGCGAGTTGGCAAATCTGGCTTGGCAAAAACGGATGGCTTGTTCATCGCGGTCGATCGCCACCACTGTAACATCTGGCGCCGCCGCTAAAATCAAACTCGTGTGTCCGCCGCCCCCAAGCGTCGCGTCCAAATAGTGTCCCCCTGGACGCACAGCCAAACCCGCAATTAATTCTTGACCCAAAACTGGAACGTGATAGGTGTCAATACTGACATCTGATCCAGGGGTATGCTTCTCACAGAGCTCGATATCCTTCATAATCTATAACAGCGAAACAAAAATCAACAATAGTCAGTAATCATTAATTCATTTAATTATGTCAAGAATTGAGACTAGAACCGAACCGATGGTGCTCAACATGGGGCCGCACCACCCTTCCATGCACGGCGTACTCCGGCTAATTGTCACCCTAGACGGGGAAGATGTGGTGGACTGCGAGCCAGTTTTGGGCTATCTGCACCGGGGGATGGAAAAAATCGCCGAAAATCGCACCAACGTGATGTACGTGCCCTACGTGAGCCGCTGGGACTATGCCGAGGGGATGTTTAACGAAGCGGTGACAGTAAATGCGCCGGAAAAGTTGGCGAATATTGCTGTCCCCAAACGGGCTAGTTACATTCGGGTAATCATGCTGGAGTTGAACCGGATTGCTAACCATTTGTTGTGGTTGGGGCCGTTTTTGGCGGACGTGGGGGCACAAACTCCTTTTTTCTATACTATGCGCGATCGCGAACCAATTCTCGACTTGTGGGAAGCCGCTACAGGTTATCGCATGGTGAATAATAACTATTTCCGCATTGGCGGAGTCGCCGCAGATTTGCCCTACGGTTGGGTAGATAAATGCGAAGATTTCTGCGATTATTTCGTTCCCAAAATTGACGAGTACGAACGTTTAATTACCAACAACCCAATCTTCCGCCGCCGGATTGAAGGCCTGGGTACTATTTCTCGCGAAGAAGCGATTAACTGGGGACTTTCCGGCCCCATGTTGCGCGCTTCCGGCGTTAAGTGGGATTTGCGGAAAGTTGACCATTACGAATGTTACGACGACTTCGACTGGGAAGTTTGTACCGAAGCTGCTGGCGATTGTTTGGCCCGGTATTTGGTGCGGGTTCGGGAGATGCGCGAGTCGGTTAAAATTCTCTATCAAGCCTTGAAAGGACTCCCCGGTGGGTCTTACGAGAATTTGGAAGCGAAGCGACTCGAAAGCGGACCCAAATCTGAATGGAATGGTTTTGACTATCAGTTTATTGGCAAAAAAGTAGCGCCGACTTTTAAGATTCCCAAAGGCGAACATTATGTCCGCGTTGAAAGCGGCAAGGGTGAGTTGGGGATTTATATTATCGGGGATGATAATGTGTTTCCTTGGCGCTGGAAGATTCGGACTGGGGATTTTAATAATTTGCAGATTTTGCCTCACATTGTGCGCGGCGTAAAAATTGCCGATTTGGTGGCAATTTTGGGGAGTATCGACATTATTATGGGCTCAGTTGACAGGTAGGTTTTGTCGGTTTTGATCTAAGAAATTAACCCGGTTTTTTTATGGAACCGGGTTGATTTTTTTGAATTGCAGATCAACGCGGATGGATATCGATTAATATTGCTATTAACGTCGCTAAAATCTACCTTATTTCTCTCTACTCTCTTCCTCTGTGCCCTCTGCGCCCTCTGCGGTTAATAAAAAAAATCTCTCCTTCACAAATGAAATAAGATCGACTTTGATTCGAGAAATTATGAAAGTTCAGCAATCAGATATCAATGACAGCAACTCGGATCTCTGCGCTTTAATCCGCGAAGTAATTGCCGCCAGTCCGCAGCAGCGAATTACTTTTGCTGAGTATATGAATTTGGCATTATATCATCCCCAGCACGGTTATTACAATAGCGATCGCCCGTCGATCGGCAAACAAGGCGATTTTATCACGTCGTCTCATTGGGGTGCTGATTTTGCGGAGGTTTTGGCAAAGCAGTTTGTGGAAATGTGGGAATTGCTCGATCGCCCTCAAAACTTCGCGATCGTAGAAATGGGCGCTGGGCGGGGAACTTTTGCAGCCAATGTGCTGCAATATCTGCAACGGCAACATCCCGACTTATTTAAAACTTTAACATACATAATTGTTGAAATTTCCCCAAGACTTCAAGCGGAACAACGCCAAAGGTTAAGCGAGATCGAGTGCGTCAAGTGGTGCAATTGGGATGAGATAGTTAATAATTCAATAGTAGGTTGTTTTTTTTCTAACGAGTTAGTGGATGCTTTGCCCGTGCATCAATTTATTGTGGAAGAAGGGCAAGTTAGGGAGATTTACATTGCCGCAGACACCCCAAAAAATGAACCACAAGAGATAAATTTTGTTGAAGTAATTGGCGAAGTTTCCACGCCTAAAATTGCTGAATATTTTGATTTGGTAAGCATCGATTTGTCGGCGAGTGTTTACGGGGATGGTTATCGCAGTGAGGTAAATTTGGCGGCTTTGGACTGGATGAGTACAGTTGCTCAAAAGTTGCTGCGGGGATATTTGTTAACTATTGATTACGGTTATCCGGCGCACCGCTATTACAATCCGAGGCGCAGGGAGGGGACGCTACAGTGTTATTATCTGCACCGATATCACAATAATCCTTATATTAATGTGGGGCGGCAGGATTTAACGGCTCATGTTAATTTTACGGCGCTGGAAAGGCAGGGTGAATTGTGCGGTTTGGATGTGGTAGGGTTTACTCAGCAGGCTTTGTTTTTGATGGCGTTGGGTTTGGGCGATCGTATTGCTTCTCTGTCTACAAATGATGCGGAAGTATTGGAT
>NZ_JAUBQU010000009.1:63146-95416 GCF_036701435.1 Microcoleus sp. Pol12A5 | reverse complement strand
GACTCATTACCTAGCTATAACTGTTGCCTCGTTTACCTATCTTTACATACTTCAGTCTTTTCAGCCCGACCTACTTAAGTGCGAACGGCTAAAACCCCAATTTTACTAAAAGGTCTATCGGGCTTCTTTTTCTATTTTTAGGCGGGAATAGTTAGTTTTGACATACTCTTTTAGTACCGGTGCAAGGGTAAAAAATGTGCGATCGCCCTCCGGGATTTTTTCAACTAATGAACGCCGTCCCAAGGATTGCATAATTTTCAAAAATTGCGATCTAGATAAATGCAGACTCTCTGGCACTTTTGAGAGGGAAACAGGCGCGGTTTCACTAGCTAGCCATGACATTACCTGTTTTTCTGACTCGGATAAGCTATTAAATGGCTGATGCAGTAAAGATTCTAAATCACCTAAAAATATTGTATCATCCGACAAAAATTCCGATAGGCTGCCGTTAAACAAATCTTGAATCATGGTAGCAACTATTTTTAACCACAAGGGATTGCCTCTGTATTGTTCAATTAGTTCTGACCATTTTTCATGTTCAGCTAAACCTTTTTCTCTAAGGATTTCCCCCCCTTCAGCACCTAAACCATTGATTTGTAACGATCGCACTGGCTGGTTTGTGCCTTCTAATGCGGCGACTTCTCTAGGCTTTTCCGAACTGAGCAACACTAAACAACTATTGTGAGATAATTCTGCTACCTGTCTGAATAGTGTGCCGTAATCTTCATATCCAGGTTTGTAATTGCCAGCGAGTTGTCCGCTGCTATTTATCATTTGTACGTCATCAAGTATCAGCAGGCAGCGGTATTTTTGTAAGTAGTTCAATAGGGGCCAACCCCCCGTGGTTGCCCCATTCTCTGGGACAACTACACTATCGGCATTTGGGGCGGGCACGGGGGCACCGCCCCTACTGAAGAATTGAATTATACTTGTTTGAAGTATTGGCAGGGGTGGAGATGTGGCGAGACTTCGCCAGATGACCAAATCAAATTCATGTTTGATTTGTTCTACTAGGTGTGCCGCGAGTGCGGTTTTGCCAATGCCGACTATGCCATGTATGGCGAGTAGGCGGGTGTTTTCGTGGAGAATGCACTGTTTGAGGGTGGCGAGTTCGGATGTGCGATCGTAGAAAATTCCCAACTTAGGCATTTCAGCTAAGAATTGACGCAATTTTGGTTCAGTGTTGCCTTTGTTTAGAGGTTCTTCATCGGTTGGTGAATTGGGGACTTTTGGGGACTGCAAACTATTTTCACAGACGCTGACGTTACCAATGTGTACAAAATCTTTATAGAAGTTCCCGAAACTTGAGAATTTTAATCGCTCGAATGTGACTCTAAAATTTGATTTATTGACTTCTTCACCTAATAATTCTGATAGTAGCTTCCATAATTCAGATGCACTATCTTTGACGTGGCCTTCACTACAGTGAGATTCATCTGCTATTCTTGAGTATTTCTGACATTGTAAAGTACCCCGCAGTATCATCTCTTGCAGATTGTCTAAGTGTTTTCCCGTATTAACAAAAACTAGGTCGTCTGCAATTTTTAAGACTTCTTGAACGTCCATAGGTTGCGTTGTTATTAGAGTTTAACTGATTATATCCTACTTTTTCCGACTTTTTTCGATTTGAGTCGGTTGTTGAAGTCCCGACTTTTTCCGACTGGCAAAAAAGAAGTTTTTGCAGATGATGTTTACATAAAGATTTCCACTCAACAGTTATGAAAGGTATGAAACGAATTTCCGGTGTTTTCTTCGTTCTAGGTTTAACTATTTCGATCCTTGCTTTTAACCTCCCAACAAAAGCCCAAAGCAATCTAAACACTGGAAATACTGGTAAGTCTGGTTATATTGCTCAGAATGATGATGTAGAGGTTTTTCGCAATCCAACGGAAGGAGATAATATTCCAGTTGATGTAACAGTAAAAGGTGCTAGTGGGACAAATAAGACAGCACGTCAGCAAGGCGCCAATGCTTTTTGCAAGGCAAATCAATATACCCAAGCCCTAACTTTTGATTACGCACGTGATAGTACCGTCGGCACTATGCAGTGGAATCCAAAAAGTGAGCAATGGGAATTTTGTGAAAGATGTACAATGTACCTGACGAAAGTAACTTGTAAGTAAGCCGATTATTAAGCTAGCTAAGCTACAACTAAGTACCGTTCTTAAATCAATAGTCCGGACATTTTTTAGGTCGTAGTCTGAAACCCTTCATTTTCTATTGGCAGCTTGATTGCCAATTCCCAGGAGTGAAATAAGAAAAAACGTAAACTGCTCGTGGCGATCGCCCTTCTATTATTGAAGTGCGATCGCTCTTTTTTTGAGTATCACTAATTCTTTTTCTCCAACACCATAGGGAATTTTTACCGCTTTGACAACCATTCATAAGACAAACTATAGTGAGTAGGAGAAAATCGGAGTGGGATATTTGGTATAACGAAAGAATCCCGATCGCCCTCCAATCATTTATAACAGATATGAGCATTAACGATAAACTTAAGAACATACTGATGCAATTAAGATCGCACTTCGAGCAACTGTACGGCGATCGCCTCACCCAAATGGTACTCTACGGTTCCCAAGCGCGAGGCGATGCACATCCCGACTCAGATATAGATGTTTTAGTAGTTCTGAAAGCGCCAGTCCAAGCGGGCGAAGAAATTGATAGAACTCTTCAGATAGTAGCAGATTTGTCGCTCCAAAATGATGAAGTGATTAGCTGCCAGTTTATGAATGAAGAAAAATTCACTAATTATCAAAGCCCTTTGCTCAGAAATATCCGTAAAGAGGGAATTTTAATATGACATCGGCTCAATTAAACTTACTCGCAAAAGCTCGTCAAAGCCTTTCAGCGGCTAAGTTAATGTTAGATGGCTAATACCCGGATTATGCAGCATCTCGCGCCTACTACACCATGTTTTATATAGCCGAAGCATTTTTAGAAGGAGAAGGGTTATCTTTTTCGAAACATTCCGCAGTCATTAGCGCCTTTGGCCGAGAATTTGCTCGTACAGGAAGAGTTCCTGTTAAGTTTCACCAATACCTCATCAGAGCTCAAGAATTGCGAAATGCTGGAGATTACGGCGAACTTGATGCCGTTACCAGCGCTCAAGCCGCAGAATCGATCGCCCAAGCTGAAGAATTTCTAGAATTAGCCCAAAATGCGATCGGCACTCTACCGCCGCCCTAAAATAGAATACCCAGATACCCGACTTCTTGAAAAAGTCGGGTATCTAAAAATAGCACTTACGCACGGGGGCGAGAAACCGGGTTTTTTTACGAAAATATTTCGTTCCCACCCACAGATTAGGTAAAAAACCCGGTTTCTTTGCGTGGAGTGCGTCCAGGTGTGTAAAACAAGAGCACAGCCCCTACAGATTAATGACTACCAGCTCCAGCCGCCCGTTTAAAAGCCTCATCCAACACTTCCGAAAGCGTCGGATGCGTGTGAACGCGGAATGCTAAAGTGTTCACAGAATCGCGCTGGGCGATCGCATTTGCCGCCTCCTGAATTAAATCCGAAGCGTGCAAACCGAAAATGTGAACTCCCAACAATTCTCCAGTATCTTTCCGGAAAATCACCTTAGCCGTACCGTCGGTTTCCCCTTCAGCAATAGCTTTAGAATTTCCCTTAAAATAAGTCTTGACAGAAGCTACCTCAAACCCTTCAGCTTTTCCTAACTCTTTGGCCGCAGGTTCAGTCATCCCCACATAGCTAATTTCTGGGTGAGTAAACGCCGCTGCCGGGATACTCAAATAGTCAACTTCGCGGGCACGGCCGCAAATATTTTCTACTGCGGCAATTCCCTGAGCAGACGCAGAATGCGCTAACATCATTTTGCCGTTAACATCGCCGATCGCCCACAAATTTTGCACCGGTTCTCCCGCCGCCAAAACCTGCATCTTATCGTTAACCGGGATATAACCGCGCATCGTTTCCACCCCAACAGTTTCTAACCCCAAATTCTTGCTTACCGGCACCCGACCAGTTGCTACCAAACAAGCATCAACTTCCAAAACTTCGACAACTTCCTTAGTTTTGAAATCAGCTAATTCAATAATTACCGGCGAACCGGGAGTAATCTTCTTCGCCAAAACACCTACTTTTGTTTCAATATCGCGGGGTGCAATTAACACTCGTTCTGCCAACTTAGCAATATCCGGGTCAAAAGTCGGCATCAATTGATCTAGAGCTTCAATCATCGTAATTTCGCAGCCCAGGGCTGTGTAAATATCCGAAAACTCCAAACCGATATAACCGCTGCCAATAATTGCGATCCACTTCGGCAGCGATTCCAACCTGACAGCATCATCGCTGGTAAATACAGTTTTGCCGTCAATTTCTATCCCTGGGGGGACGAAGGGAACCGAACCGGGAGCGAGAATAATATCCTTGGCGGTAATAGTTTTCTCGCCTTTATCGGTTTCGACGGTAATTTTTTGAGCACTGGCAATTTTGCCCCAACCTTGGATGACATCGACATTCAAACGTTTGAGGCTGTTGGTCAAGTCGCCGCGAAGTTTGCTAACAATAGTATTAGCGTGATTGGCGATCGCCCCGCGATCGAAATCCACACTGCCCAATTGAATACCCAAAGTCTTCAGGTGGTGGGCATTCCGCAAATCTCGCACCCGCCCGGAAGCCGCCAACAGCGCCTTCGAGGGAATGCAGCCGCGGTTGACGCAAGTCCCCCCCATGTCCCCTGCTTCGATAATTGCCACTTTCAGCCCGCAGCTAACCGCGTGTATGGCCGCGCCGTGTCCGCCCACGCCAGCGCCGATAATTGCTAAATCGTAATCAAATCCCTGAGTCACCTTAAAATCTCCTAATGCCTTTGAAATCTAAGGACTCAAGCAAAAAACACCGTCTCTCCGTCCTTTCGAGGTGGCGCGTTGCCATCGCAACCCTTGAACAGCGGTAATAGTTGCATAAGTCCTGTCTCCTTATTCTCGACTAGACTAGGGTTAATTAGACAACGAAAGAGCCTTAACTGAGATTTTTTCAGGGTCGATGATTTGGAGCTGGGTCTACACAACGTCTCAAATCACTCAGTAGGTGGGTGTACAGTTAAATACAGTTTGAAGGCTGACAATGCCCGCAGCAGGTTTGATATTGGGGCAGCAACTTGGGCCACAGGCATTCCCACCGCCCGGTTAAATTCTGTCCCCCTGCTTGTTTTAGTCGGTTTTCAGGTCTAATATCTGCACGCGCCTGGGCGGACAGACTTTGTTGGCAACTTTTGGACTCTATGGAGTGGTTTATGACGGATGACGATGACCAGAAAGATTTACGCCGGGCCTCGGCTCAATCATTTTTTGAGTCCCTGGATGAATTGTTCGATTCTATAGAATCGAACAGCAGTCAAGCTGCACAACCTCAATCTCCACCGCATCAGGCTAAGTCTTCGAGTCAGCCGAAGAAGACTAGACCTGCGAAAATTAATTTGTCGGATTTTGAAGATGCGATCGCCGATTTGGAACAGTTTATCCAGAGCAAACACCAGAAACGCCCGGAATCCAATCAATAGTGCGATCGACTCATTTTCAAGTAATGAATGTTGAGCTTGACTTTTCACTGTTGACTGTTCACTGTTGACAAGCGAAAAATTTTAGACCGAAGTTCCAGCTCCCAGATTCATCTGTGGAGTAAATTTTTCAATCTCAAATCTCAAATCTCAAATCGACTGGCTGTTAACGGTGCTTTCGGCTTAAGCTGCTTAGATTGCACCTACAAAATATTCACATTTGGTTGAGGATTGCTTTACAAGAATCAAGCCAAATAAATTATCTCAATTTACTATTAATAGCCTTGTTTTTAGGCTTTGACGGCTGCGGTAATTGCCTCGCTCGCACTTCGATCGCGCGATCGCCGATCGCACTCAAAGGCAACTCCAATTCATCAATATCATTGCGAAACTTCACCGGAATATCAGCACCGTTAATAATCGCTCCCAACAGCCGCGGCCCGGATTTATGCGACTCGTCTTCCTCAGATTCCAGCAACTGATCGGCCGCCTCAGACAACATACTAGACAAAGTGTAACCAGGCCGCGCCACCAAAATCATACCGTCCGTGTACGGTTCCAGCGTTAGCGCGTCGTTGCACTCGCTTAAAGCCGGAGAATCCACCACCACAAAATCAAAGCGGTTGCGAACATCCTCAAACAATCTCCGCATTTCGCTTGATTCTAGTATCGCGGAGGCTTGCCGCAAAAAGCCAGGACTCGGCACAACGTATAGATTCTCTACCTCTGGAACCAAAAGGACGCACTCGCTAATATTGCCGTAATAGTGCAAAGGTTCCACAGTCGCCAAAGGATCGGCAGCAATTTTCAAAGATTCAACATTAGAAGGCGATCGCAAATCTGCTTCAATTAGCAAAGTCCGTTTACCCGATCGAGCCGATGCAATTGCCAAATTGTAAGCACTAAAACTTTTCCCCTCCAAAGGCGCCGCCGAAGTCAGCAACACCACCTTCACCGGTTTGTTCCCGATCCGGCGCAAATTAGTACGCAACCGCTCGTAAAATTCCAAATAGGGAGAATTTACCTCCAAGGCGAGTGGCATTATTTCATCGCCGTAAGAATCAAACACCGTCACTTCAGGCAAAACTCCCAGTATCGGCACCTCTTTTTCCACCAAAGCCGCCCGCACTTCTTCCCAACTGTAAAACTTGCCGTTGAGCATCCCCAACAAAAATATCAACCCGCCGCCCAGCAGCAATCCCACAAATCCTCCCACCGCCAGCATCACGGGCAAACCTCTCTTGTTTGACTCAACGTCATCAGTTTTGGGAGGGTGGGCGATTGTCAAACTCCCCGTTGTCTCAGCTACCGCCGCCTCAGCATCTACCAAAGCCGACTGCATCTTGTCGTAGAGAGCTTTTTTGAACGCCACTTGCTGCGCTAACCGCGCTTGTTCTAACTGCTTGTTGGGGATTGTGGCGTGTTCCCGACGCAATTCTTGTTCAGTTTTCTCGATTCCTTGGAGTTGCTGTTGCAGCGTATCCCGCTGCGTTTGCAAAGCAATCAAAGTTTGAGCTAACTGCTGTCTGGCCGGATCTAAAGAAGAGTCTACCCGAATTCGAGCGGCACTTCTGAGCGGAGCAGCCACCCCGTTACCGCCGAGTACCTCAGATTGCCGCTGCTGCAACTGCTGCTCAAAAGCAAGTTTTTGTTTGAGCAATTCTACAATTTTTGGGTGTTCCTCCTGCAAGTCGCTGCGGAGAATTTTGAGCTGAGATTCGATCGAAAACAATTGCACTCGCAGTTGAGCAATAATTGGATCGGCAGAGAGTGCTTGAGCGACGTAAGCTTGCTCCACATTCAATCCCAAACGCTCCTGCAAACTGTTAATTTGAGCTTCAATTCCTCCCAACTGCACGCGGAGTTGCCGCTGCTGCTGTTGGCTGCTGGTAATCGCTAGCGGCAAAGCACCGCTCTGAGCTGCTAAAATTGAAGTTCCTTCTCGTTTTTCGTAGGCTTCAAGTTTTGCTTCTATTTCTCTGAGTTCCTGAGTTACTTTCGGCAAACGCTCGTTAATTTGGGCGATCGTTACTCGCAGTCTAGAAGTATTAATAGTTTTGCTGCGAACCACCATTTCGTTCATCACCGTCTTTACTACATCTACTGCTTTTTGGCGATCGGCATTTTTGTACACTACTTGAATCAAAGCGCTGGGGTCATTATTCTTACTCGGCATCTTTACCTGCACCTCTTTTACCAGCTTTTTAGCCAAATCAGGTATTTTTTCCGCTTCTTCTTTGTTTAATTTTCCTTCGGGTTTGATGAGTTTTTCTGCAGCAGGTTTAACCACCCATGTATCCAGCAGCATATCTTTAGTTATTTCTTGTCCTTCCTGTTGAATTTTAGTAGTAGTAGAAGAAAAAATCACGTTCGGTCTGTTGTATGCCAGCGTACCTGTTGCAACGTAAACTGGCGCCGCCTTTGGCTGCAGAGCCACTACTCCCGACACCCCCACAGTCACCGCGAAAGTAGCCAGTCCCACCCACTTGTATTGGTCGAAAGCAATTAAATAACGTTTGACAACGGATAAAGTCATGACGATTTTAGATTTTATATTTTAGATTTTAGACTTTAGATTGCTAATTGTTAACGATAACTAATGACTGCTGACTAATTCTACCAATCCCCCAAAAACCTGCAACTGTAGGTTCGCTATCTAAACTCATATCCCATAAGTCATTGCCCGTCGCCAATAGAAAATGGTATGACTACCTATCATTACGTGACGGGCCGAACAAATCTGTTACCCCATTTCTCAACTGCTCAAAGAACAGAATAAATCCCAAAGTATCCCGGAATGGTCGAGTAAAAGTATTGATTACATAACCAATGCGCTCTACCAAATTCCTACCAATAACAATCACATCATTATCTTCGAGCATCGGGTTCTGAGAAACATTGCCCTCCAAAGCAGCTTTAGCATCTATCGAACGGTTGATTGCTCTACCTTGCTTTTCGTCGAACCGAATCAGGGCTATTTTCCGCAAGTTAGCAAGATTAACAGGCAAGTTGTTGAGAGCATCCAAAAACCTGCTGCCATTTTCTACGTAGAACGAGGTCAAACCACCACTAGCGTAACTCAAAACTCGAACGTAGATCCTGGGTTTAATCAGAGTAGACCGCGAAACAAGAGCTTGGTCGTAATCTAGGTTTTTGGTACTAGCGTCCAATTCCGGGATGACAATCACATCTCCTGATGCCAAAGGAAAATCGAACAAATCGTTAGCGTTTGCTAGGGGAGTGTAGAGGTCGATTGGTTCCTCCACCGAGGAGCCGTCCATCAGCGTCCGCCGCACTCGTACCGCCCGCAAATCGGCTTTTCCCGTGACTCCCCCCGCAATCACCAAAGCAGCTGAAATTCGACCAGAACCCGCCGGAAGCGTGTAAAAACCCGGTTTGCTGACTTCTCCGGTGACAGTGATTTGGACGGGGACAGCAGCGGCAGCCAGGCTGTACCTGGATGCTAAATCTTGATCCGATTTACGATCGGGCGTAACCTGTTTATACGGTACGACGATCGCATCTCCATCTTCCAAACGCAAATCCGGCGGAGCAATACCAGTTTGCAGCGGTGTCAAAATATCAACAACTTGCTCCGCCACAGCACCTCCCGGCAGAGTCCGCCGCACCCGCACCGCCCGCAGTTCCGCCGTAGGATTAGTCCCAGCAGCAGCCGCCAGAGCTGCAGGAAGCTGGGGGGTTTGCAGCGGATAAAAACCCGGTCTGGCCACTTCCCCCGTCACCGTCACCACTACGGGGCGCTGAACCAGCAAAGCAGCCGAGACTTGAGGATTTTTAATAAATTGACCAAAGCGCTCCCGCAGGCGCTGCTGTGATTCTTCGACAGTAAGACCGCGCACATTTACTGTTCCGATTAGCGGCAGTACAATTACGCCTTCAGGGCTGATTGGACCTGTAAAACCTAGCTCTGGGAAGCGCTGAACTTGAACAGCAATCTGGTCTCCCGGGCCTAGGCGGTAGGGCCGATTCCGAAAAGCTGGGTTAATATCCCGGTTGAAATTGGCAGGCGGCGGTGGCGGGACCCGCAATGGCGGCGGCGCCACGAGCCGCTGGTCTCTTGGAACAACAGATTGAGCTAAAGCCGTTTCCGAAAAAATTTTGCTATTAAAACCCCAGAATACAGCAGCAAAAGATATAGTCCAAGCAGTTGAATACAGGCCTGCCAAGAAAAAAGCGAGGCGATTTTTAATTGTGGATTTTCCCCGCCTTTTCAGAGGATTTAAAAAAGTATTATTTTGAATAATGGCCTGACTTGTAAGTTTCATCTAAATATAGCGACGAGAAAAAACAATAAGATATTTTATGGGCGAGTTGAATCCTGATATTTACTAGGAAGCAGTTGATTTTGGCAAAATCGGCCCACGCCCTAGGCTGATTTATTTGCACCTACCTGCTTACTAAAACCGAAAAGTTTCTGTAATTAATTTAGCCTGAACACTTTCACCGAGAGATTCGAGCAAGGGTTGAGCTATCTTAATGTCCCCCTGCGGTTGAATGGGAAGGATAATACTGACAGCAACCCAAGAGGCGCGGCGGTTCGAGAGTCTAGCAATGCTGTCTTCCCAAAACCAGCGGCTGGTTGCTGGAGAACCCCCGTTAGGCCAAGCGTACCACTGCACGACAGCAAAAGTTTGTTGGGGAGTCCAGCTTCGGAAAAACCGGGCTTCGACAGTAGGCGGTGGCTGGTCGGGTATTGGTGCTAATTTTACTGTAAAGCTCAAAGTACGATGAGAATCGGTTTGCCACTGATGAAATCCATCGATATCTAGCCATTCCACTTGGGGCTGGTTTTTGGGGTAATTTTGAGGCAACAGCAATAAAATGGCAATTGTTTTATCCTTTCTAATTTCTTCAACTAACCATCTGTGAGTGCCAATTTGGACGTTATTCTGAACGGCTATAACCTGCCACCCAGGAATTTTTATACCGTTTTGGCGCACACTTCTTAATTGCTTGAGGTTGGCAAGGGTTGGCGGGTTTGTCCAAGGCCACCTTCCCGTCGCGTAGCCGGGAATTGCTACTGCCCCAACTAATACCAGCAAAAACACCAGTACCATAATTTTAGATAATTGATACCGCCGCAGTAGTTTCTGTGCTGAAATCATCTGTTTCATTAATTGCCAGACTGACTTGGGAAATACTTTTCCATCCCGTTGAGGAGAAGTACCAATAACCCTAGTATACAAGCAGAATACAAATCCCCTCCCCATCCGGCGTGCAGCCAAGTAAAAAGCGCCTCTCTTTCGGTTCCGTGAAAGTAAGTTAGCAAAGTATTGCGAAAAATGTTGGAACTGATGCTAATAATGGATGTAATCACTAAAAACAAAAGACTTTTTTTGCGAGAGTTCCAAAGTCCCGTCCAATCCAGCAGAATTAAGCTGACGTAAAGACTGGTAAACAGCATTTTTAAGCCTGCACAGTGTGGAGCAACTTCTACAATGCGCTCGTTTACGTACAGATAAATTTCTTCCACTCTCACGTTGATACCAATCTTAATTAATATCCAGCCTGATGCTTCAGCAATGAATTGCTGTAAGGGCAAGGCGTAGGGTTCTATGAGGTAAGGAATGTGGTTCGGCGAGGCCAGAAATACGAATAAAAGCGGCATCGCCTGCAATTTCAAGCCGGGAATTCCTTTTAAAGATAAGCAAATGCTGGCCAGCATTACGGGCAGGGACAAATTTACTAAATCGCTCAAGCGACTCAGATAAAAAAGCGTGGCTAGTACCAGCAAAAAGCCTCCCAAAGGATGCGGTGAGTTGGGCAAGCTGCGCCAGCACTTTCGGTTCATCCAAGCAATATAACCTGCGTAGGGCAAACCAATTAGTCCGTGGCTGAAATATTCGTGTTCGAGGCTGATGCTTTTGTTGAGCCAGCCGTCGTACCAGTGTAATAACAGGGGGGCGTACAGCAGCACTAGGAGCACCGTGATACCTTCCCCCAGGAGGTATCGCTTGAAAACAATACGAATTTTGCGCTGGATGTGCATGGTTTGAGAAGTTTTAAGATTGCCGCGCTGGATTCGCAACGCTTTCGGGTTTTAAATTGTGAGTTAAAGATTTGTTAATTCCCCACCAAAACGCTTTGAGAACCGCACCCTACTGGTTGAAACACCTCCAGCATAAATTTTATGAACAATTAGCAATTCAATGATAGTACGATCGCCCGAACAACTTGCTCGATCTGAGTATTGCTCAATCCGGGATACATTGGCAATGATAAAATTTGTTGGCACAGGGTTTCTGCGTGGGGGAAGTCGCCGCGATTGCCTAAGTTTTGGTAGGCGGGTTGCAGGTGACAAGGTACGGGATAGTGTATGCCTGTTTGAATGCCGTGTTGGCCTAGTTTTTCCTGAAGGGTGTTGCGGTTGATCGAGCTTTCCTCAGTAATTTGGATAACATATAGGTGATAAATGTGACCGCTGCTGCTGTGGTTGGCGATGGGTACAATGCCTTTGTGTTTCAGGGGTTCTAGTAGAGTATCGTAGTGTTGAGCAGCGGCGGTGCGATCGCGATTCCATTTTTCTAAGTAAGGCAATTTAACATTGAGCACAGCAGCTTGCAAATTGTCGAGGCGGCTGTTGGTACCGATTTCTGTGTGCAAATATTTGCTGGGTGCTCCGTAATTGCGGAGAGTTCGCATTTTTTCTGCGAGTTCTGCATCGTTAGTAATTAACATCCCGCCATCGCCAAAAGCACCGAGGTTTTTGCTGGGATAAAAGCTAAATGCTGCTGCTTTCCCAATGGAACCCGCGCGGTATCCTTCTCTTTCGGCTAAGTGCGCTTGGGCGGCATCTTCAAATATGATTAAATCGTGGCGGTTCGCAAAATCTAAAAGCTGCCGGGGCGATACCATTTGACCGTAGAGGTGTACGGGGATAATTGCTTTAGTTTTCGAGGTAATTGCTGTTGCGGCTGCTGTGAGGTCAATCAGGGCGGTTTCCGGGTCACAATCTACAAGAATAGGTATAGCTTTGGCTTCGAGGACGGCGATCGCGGTGGCGATAAAAGTGTTAGCGGGTATGATAATTTCGTCGCCCGGATTAATGCCACAAGCTTGGAGTCCCAGAGCGATCGCATCTGTTCCGCAAGCCACTCCTACGCCGTATTTTACTCCTGAAGCTGCTGCAAATGCTGTTTCAAATTCGGCGAGTGCTTTGCCTAAAATAAAGTCTCCTTCCTGTATGATTTTTCTAATTGCTTCTGCTATTTGGGATTGGATTGGTTGGTGTTGCAGGGAGAGATTGACAAACGGAACTTTTGGCGGGCTGTTACTCATAAACTATCGGGGAGTAATTATTTATATTAACATTTAATTGCAGATAGTTTTTAAAATATTTTAACCGCAGAGGGCGCAGAGTAGCAGAGGGAAAATGGGAATTTTACGGAAGAGCTAAGCCTCACGTACTTTTTTTGAGTCGGCAAATAAATGAAAATTTTTCGGTAAGATAGAAGCAGAGAATTTGGCAACAAGCAATCTAAATCATGGAATACAAAAAACTCGGCGACAGCGACTTATCAGTATCTGAAATCTGTTTGGGTACGATGACTTACGGCCAGCAGAACACCGTTGCAGAAGCGGCGCAACAGCTCGATTTTGCGATCGATAGAGGAATCAACTTTATCGATACGGCGGAAATGTATCCTGTCCCTGGAAAGGCGGAAACTCAGGGCAAAACAGAGGAATATATCGGCGAGTGGTTGGCGAAACAGCAGCGGGATAAAGTCATTATAGCGACTAAAGTGGCGGGCAGAAGCACTCGATTAAAGTGGATTCGGGAAGGGAAAAATCAGATCGATCGCCCAAATGTAGAAAAAGCGCTGAATGACAGCCTGAAGCGCTTGCAAACTGACTACATCGACCTCTATCAGATCCACTGGCCCGACCGCTATGTGCCCTTATTTGGCGCGCCGGATTACGACATCGCCCAAGAGCACGAAACTGTACCAATTTTGGAACAGTTAGAGGTATTTGCTGACTTAATTAAAGCTGGGAAAATCCGCTATTTGGGTTTGAGTAACGAGACGCCTTGGGGAGTTTGCGAGTTTTGCACTTTGGCGGAAAAACACGGATTGCCGAAGGTTGTTTCGATTCAGAATGCTTTCAGTTTGAGCAATCGGACATTTCACCTAAATTTAGCAGAAACTTGCCGTTTTAAGAATGTGGGATTGATGGCTTACAGTCCTTTGGGATTTGGTCTGTTAACGGGTAAATACTTGAATGGAATTCCCGAAAATTCTAGGTTGGCTTTATTCGCGGGGTTTGGTCAGCGTTACGATAAAACTAATCTGAATGATGCGGTGAAAGCCTATGTTGAGATTGCGGGGAAACATGGGATAAGTCCGGCGCAGATGGCTTTGGCGTATGTGCGATCGCGCTGGTTTGTAACTAGCACTATTATCGGTGCAACAAGTCTCGAACAGTTGGAGGAAAATATCGGTAGTTTGGAGGTGAATTTGGATAAGCATATCATAGCAGAAATCGATGCGGTGCAAGCTAAGTATCCGAATCCGACACCGTAAGTTTATTACTCCCTCTATCGGCGGTTGAAACCGCTACTACACAAACAAAGTCCGCCTTCGCGGACTAAGAAATAGAGGCAAAATTTACCGCGAATTTGGTATTAGTAGGTTGGGTTGAGGTCACGAAACGAAACCCAACTTATTAAGTTTTTATATTGTTTAGGATGAACAGCGATGAATAGCAGTCAAAAATTTAATTTTAAATTATCCGAGCGTTTCTTAGAAAACTACGCAGATCCTCCTGAAGATCCATTGGGAGAGCTTTCTCATTTTGAAATGGGATGGCGATGTTTCTGTTTTGAATACAACCATAAAGTTTTCATAGAAATAGGTGAGGCTCAAAAAGAGGTATTTTTAGATCCAGATATCTGTATGATGATTGACAATTACTTTCCCAAGGAAATTGCGAAGCTATCGCAAGGTAAACCAATAGAAATAGACTTTGGTGAGAGTTGGTTCACTATTATGTTGATACCGATCGACAATAAGATTAACTGCACTTGGATCAAGTTTGGGACTTCGTGCTGGGAAAAGCAATTTGAGTTCGATCGCACTCACGTATTAGATGTGCTCAGAGGTTTTCTTGAGGAAGTGATGCAGCTAGCTGTAGATAAAGGTTACATCACGCTGGAAGAGAAGGAGGAATTTATTCGTCCGGCTTTTGCTAGCAGTACGGATGCTGTGGTATTGAGTAAGTAGTTGGTTTTGGTGGTGTTTTAGGCGATCGACCTTTTTGTGGTTAATGAATATTTCAACTGGATATGATGTACGGGCGAGACGCCCGTACCACAATGACAGAGGATGTTTTGGGCGATCGCTCTTGACGCAGAGGAAATGGGAGAGAGGGGTGAGCGAGCCCGTACTATCCTGAAGTGAGTAATCTATTTCCCTCGTTTCGCAAAGCCCCAATCATAGTCAACAAGACTTTTAAAGTAAACGTTCTCTTAACTTTCCCTGATAGGGATTTACCCTCCTAAAAAACATGGAGTTTAAATAGGAGGGCTTGGAATAGCAAACTTGACTTGTAGCAAGCATATTTCAATCCCTAATAGGGACCGTTGTTTGCCCAGAGTAGGGCAACCAGTTTGCTGTTCCTGTTAACAGGATAGCCCACGATCAAAAAAATGTCAAGTCATGCTAGCTACAAGTCTAAACACTGATCTATAATTATTGATGAGGATACCCAGTCACTAAAAACGGAAAAGGCCCGCCTGAAGTACAAATTCAGACAGTGCCCTCGCTTTCGCTAGGTAGCTCAGTTGGTCTGAAGTTAAGAGGTCAAACCAACACAAGTAAACCCAACTACTTTGAAATAGATGTTCCACAACTGTAACCCACAAGACGGACAATTGTATCCTAACCCTTTAGGCTGGCAAGTCCGTACCATGCTGATTGCTATAGCCCAACTGGTAGTCAAAGGCAGGGGCATAGTTAACCCGCCAGACTTTGGCCGCCTGAGTAATGACCAAATTTACGATTTCATAGCTAAGTTTGGACAAGCTCAATAGTTATGTAACTTTTCTGATGATTAACGCTCAGACAAAAACTTATCCGATCGCGAATCAGCCCAAAGGCTAGGAATCTGGTAAAAAGTACGATCGCCCTTCCCATCCAAAAAATACGACAATGGTAAAGGGCGATCGCACTTCACCTCAATGCTTAATACGATCGCACTTTTTGCTGTTTTTCCTGCAAAAACTCCGCAAAGTCCCAGACTTCAGCAATTCATCAGCGTTTATCTGCGTGCATCTGCGGTTAAAAACTCCCCTCAATTCCCTGACAACAAGCTTAATGTCCCAATAGCTTATCCCGCAAATGCTTAATCCGATCGCGCAATTTACCCGCCTCCTCAAACTCCAACTTCTTAGCCGCCGCCTTCATCTGCGCTTCCAACCGCCCGATCAACTGAGGAATCTCATCCAAAGATAACTCGTTTACCTGTTCGTAAACCTCCTCCAACTGCTGAGAATTCAGCTTGCGCGACACATCCAAAAATGCCAAAATCGCATTGCTCGATCGCTTTTTCGCGATCGGCTGCGGCGTAATCCCGTGCATCTTATTGTACGCTAGCTGAATCCCCCGGCGTCGATCCGTTTCGTCGATCGCCTTAACCATACTATCCGTCATATTATCCGCGTACAAAATAGCCTGTCCCTGAATGTGCCGCGCCGCCCTTCCAATCGTTTGAATCAAAGAACGTCCCGATCGCAAAAACCCCTCTTTATCCGCATCCAAAATTACCACCAGCGACACTTCCGGCAAATCCAAACCTTCCCGCAGCAAGTTAACACCAATCAATACATCAAACTTACCATCCTGCAAATCTTGGATAATTTCAATGCGTTGAATCGACTGGATTTCCGAGTGCAAATACCGCACTCTAATTCCCCTTTCCTGCAAATATTCGGTTAAATCTTCCGCCATCCGCTTCGTTAAAGTCGTCACCAAAACTCGCTCGTCCCGACTTACTCTCTCCTTGATTTCCCCCAACAAATCATCAATTTGTCCTTCCGTCGGGCGCACGAAAATTGTCGGATCTACTACTCCGGTAGGGCGAATTACTTGCTCGGCAACTCTGCCTTCAGATATCTCCATTTCCCAATCCCCCGGCGTAGCAGAAACAAAGATGCACTGATTTTCTTTTCCCCAGAATTCCTCTGCTTTTAAAGGGCGGTTATCGGCAGCGCTGGGCAAGCGGAAACCGTGTTCTATTAATACTTTTTTGCGCGCTTGGTCGCCGTTGTACATCCCCCGAATTTGCGGCACTGTGACGTGAGATTCATCTATTACCAACATCCAATCTTTCGGGAAATAATCAATCAAACATTCTGGCGGTTCCCCGGCATTTCTCCCTGCTAAATGCCGCGAATAATTCTCGACTCCGTTGCAGTAACCTACCTCGCGCAGCATTTCTAAATCGTAGCGCGTACGCTGTTCCAACCGCTGAGCTTCTAATAGTTTACCCTGTTTCTCAAATTCTGCCAGTCGGTCTTCTAATTCGAGTTCTATTCCTTGGCAAGCTGCCTCTAATTTATCTTCTGCCGTGACAAAGTGGCGCGCTGGATAGATATTTAAAGCCGTTGAACTCTGCAGGATTTTACCTGTTACCGGGTCAACGTAGCGAATTGCATCAATTTCGTCGCCGAAGAATTCAACGCGAATAATTCTATCTTCGTAAGCGGGGCCGATTTCCAAAACATCGCCTTTAACGCGAAATTTGCCTCTGCCTAAATCTATATCGTTGCGGCTGTATTGGACGTTAACTAAATCGCGCAAAACTTGCCGCTGATTGACTTCCATTCCTACTCGCAAAGGAATAGCCGCTTTCAGGTATTCTGCGGGCATTCCCAAACCGTAAATGCAGCTAATTGAAGCAACTACAATTACGTCGCGGCGTTCAAAGAGCGATCGCGTAGCGGAGTGCCGCAACATATCGATCTCGTCGTTAATTGCTGCCGTTTTCTCAATGAAAGTATCGGTGACGGCGATGTATGCTTCAGGTTGGTAGTAGTCGTAATAACTGACAAAGTATTCGACTGCATTGTTCGGGAAAAAATTTCGCAGTTCGTTGCACAGTTGAGCTGCCAGGGTTTTGTTGTGTGCTAGGACTAAGGTGGGTCTGCCGACTTTTTCAATCACCGAGGCAATGGAGAAGGTTTTGCCCGTACCTGTAGCACCGAGTAAGGTTTGAAATCGATCCCCGGCTTCGATGCCTTTGACAAGTTGCTCGATCGCTAGCGGTTGGTCGCCTGTGGGCTGGAAGGGCGCTTGCAATTGAAAAGATGCTGCCGCAGTTACCATAGGAAAATGTAGCTATTACCCATAAATCTTAACAAAAATGCAGAGATTCTGCAATTTCGTTAAAAAAATAGTTAGACTTTGTAATATTATTTTAATCATCGGCCGAAATAGAAAGCAGAAAGCCCACAAAAGCAGTTGTCCGAACCCAGCAATCAACAGCAATAAACGAGGAAAAGAATTATGGATACGAGGAGCACAGGTACAGGCAAAGGCAAAGCGATCGCCCGCCGCGGCAAAGGAGGTTCCAAAAGCCAACCGACAGAACCCACGGATGCCAAAGCAACAGGAATTCAACTTTATCAGCCGCCACACCTGCATGACAACCGCCCCGTGGGGCCAGACGATTTTACCATCAGCGAGATCGTCTCGATATCGGGGGATCGCCCGATCGGCACTAGCACCCTGCACATCAGCGAAACCTACGGCATTGTAGGCAATCGCCCAGTCGAATCCAGCGACTTTGAAGTGGTTGCTACACTCGGCAATCGCCCGATCGGCTCCAGCGCCATGCAAGTCAGCGAAATGTTCAGTATGTCCGGTGCCCGCCCTATTGGCATCAGCACTCTGCACATTGATGAAGTTTACTCCACAATGGGAGGAAACCGCCCTATTGCCTCAAACGAAATTGACGACAGCTCAACATTAATGGGCTTCTTAGATTAATTAGTCATTGGTCATTAGTTATTAGTTTTTCGCTGTTAACTAATGACTAATTAAACTTTTTTAGATAAGTTATTGACGCAGGCGATAGAGCCATTGAATCGTCTCAAGTGATTTATTTGACCATGCCAATTTTAACAATCGGCGTTGCTGATTTATGGTAGAACTAAATCTGCAAAAAATGAAACAAGCGCTTCAGAACATTTTCGGAATTTCCCAGTTATCTATTTTCATCCCGTGATTCAGCAACACCCTAGAAGTGATTTTTACCGTAAATGAGAGGGAATATCAAACTGTGTCTATTTGGATTATTCGTCATGGTCAAAGTCAATCCAATGCAGGGTTGGCAACTATTGGGCCCCATGAAAATGCCTTAAGTGAATTGGGCGATCGACAATCAAGATGTATTCCAACCGCCGTTAAACAAACTCCAGACTTGATTGTGACTTCACCTTATCTGAGAACACAACTCACTGCTCAACCATTAATTGAACAATTTCCACATACACCCGTTGAGGTTTGGCAAGTTCAGGAATTTACCTATCTGGGTCTACAGTTCGATCGACCAACCACAATCCTGGAGCGCAAACCTCTGAGCAAAGCTTACTGGGATCGCTGCGACCCTGAATATGTCGATGGAACCAACGCCGAATCCTTGGTTCAACTGATGGAACGAGTCCGAACTTTCATAAACCAGTTGCAACAACAATCCGGTTTTGTAATTGTCTTTTCACATGGATTTTTTATCAAAGCAATGCTGTGGCAGATTTTGGCTAACCCAAAGTTAATTGATGCCGTTGCGATGAATCGGCTTTTGGGATTTTCGCGAGGCTTTCCAGTACCGAATGCGTCAATTTTGCAGATGGAATTTGATTCAGGTGGGATAGCTCATTGGAGTTCCTTCATCACCAATCATCTGCCACCAGAGCTAGAATCGGTAGCACCCGATGCAACTGTGGCGAGTGATGCAGGCGATCAACCCTCGTAACCTACCTTCACTGGAACAATGCCCCAACCAACGCCACTCTGGCGTTGCTGATTTACGGTATGAACAACTCAATCTGCAAAAAAAGAAACCAGCGCGTCAGAACATCTTCGGAATTTCCAACTTATCTATTTTCATACCGTGATTCAGCAACGCCGCTCGATTAAATATTAAAATATTTTTGGTAAGTGGTAACAGTTATAGCAGAAGACCTTCGGCAGAAAACTATCCAAGCAATAATTTCAACAATTAATAACGTCCTCAGCGTTTTCGCAGTTGCTATAACTGTTAAGAATTCACAACATTATAACAGTTAGTATTTCACTTTTCAGAGTTCCAGGGCTAAGGACTGCTGATATCGTTTCCGGTTGCATCGGTATTGTTTAAATGTCTAAACAGCCAGTTGTTCCGAAAGCATAATTTTACTCAACACCCAACAGTTAACAGTCAACAATATCTTCCTCGTGCAACCAGAATTGATATGACTAATAACTACTTCTAGATACCCTGATATTTGCTCAATAAAGCAGCAAAGCGCTTGTAATCCACAGGCTTCCTCACATACTCCGCCGCTCCCAATTCCAACCCCTGATTTTGGTCGTCCAAAAAAGTTATCATAATCACTGGAATATCAACCAAATCTCGATCGGCTTTCAATGCCGACAGCACCGCCCAGCCGTCCATACTTGGCATCATCACGTCCAGAATAATCGCGTCCGGCAGCAACTCCTTAGCCAACAGAAGCCCCCCTTGACCGCTAGCCGACGATCGCACCCGAAATCCCTGTTTCGACAAGCAGCGGGTCATCAAATCCCGCGCGTCTGGATCGTCGTCAATCACCAGCACAGTAGCAGCATCCGGCAGATCCAGCGGTTGCGATCGCACTACTTTTTGCTTCGCTTCAGTCGCCGCTACACTCGTTTCTAAATCGTCGGAAAACTTCGGTTGCATTTCTGCGATTTCTCGATCGTCCGGCGCTTCTTTCGGGCTTGTAACCACAACCGGCAACCGGATCGTAAAACTAGAACCGCACCCAAACTCGCTATCAACCGTAATGTCCCCGCCCATCATCTGGCAAAACTTCCGGCTAATTGTCAGCCCCAAACCGGTGCCGCCGTATTTGCGGGTAGTAGAATCGTCAGCTTGAGCGAAAGCTCCGAACAGCCTCGACACCTGATCCTCAGTCATCCCGATGCCGGTATCGGTTACTTGAAAAACGATCGAAGGCTGTTGACACCGAGAAGGATCTGCCGAGAGTTCTTCGGAATTGCCGATCGGCAAAACCTCCCCTTCTTCCTTCCAAACATTAATCGTAATTTTGCCTCGATCGGTAAACTTAGCAGCATTGCTCACCAAATTCAACAGCGCTTGTCGCAGCTTCGACAAATCGGAGTAGATCGTGCCAATATTGCGATCGCAATTGACCATCAAAGTATTGCCATTTTTCCCTAGCTGGGGTTGAACCATAGTGACAACCTGCTCTAGCAAATTCAACACATCAAAAGTCTCCAAGAAAAGAGTCATCTTTCCTGCTTCTATTTTAGAAATATCCAGGATGTCACTAATAATGGTGAGCAACTGCTTGCCTGCGATATTAATGCTTGCCAAATCCATCACAAACTCTTCTTCGCCGAGTTCCAGAGCCTCTTCTTGCAGCAGCTCGCTGTAGCCGATAATCGCATTCAAGGGCGTCCGCAACTCGTGAGTCATATTTGCCAAAAAAGTGCTTTTCGCCCGGTTGGCAGCTTCGGCAGCATTCTTAGCGACTTCCAATTCCCCCGATCGTTCCTCTAGCTGCCGCTGCCGCACCTCCAAACCGTTGAGCAAACTGCTAATTTGCTGAGCCATTGTATTGAGAGTAGAAGATAGCACGCCGATCGCGTCATTAGAAACCACAGGCGATCGAGCCGTCAAATCACCGCTGGCCATCTGTTCGGCAGTTTCCCGCAGCAAGCCGAGATTCCGAATAATTGCCGACACCGACACAAAAGCCACTATCCCCGCGATCAAACTCAAACCCAAAGCTGCCAGCAGCCAGTGCTGAGTGCGGCTCGCCACAAAGAGAGTTTGCTGCACCAGCACCGCCATTGCGGCTTCCGGAACCCCCGCCGCCGGAGCTGATGCAGCGTCCATTGTCAGCAAATAGTTCTTCATCTCCACAGAACCCATCCACCCAACTCCCACCGCCATCCAAGTTATCAGCACCAAGATCACAAACAGCCCGCTCAAAGACGCCCGAGTTCCCAGAGCAATTCCCCTCGTAGCCAGTGCCGCCGCCCAAGGATAGCCTTTGAGAAAAGGATCTGGCCGAACCGGTGCGCCGGAATTCCAAATTTCCTCAATTTGACCGTCCAACCTCACTTTACCAATCCGCACTGTTTTCCAGATATGCTGCGTTTGGCCATCTATTTTTACCTTGCCCGATGGCGCTGCAAACTCAATATTTTTAGCAGCAGCCCTGACTTTAACCACATCTGTCGAACCAGCTTTTTCTACTGCTTGCTTCCACAGGTAAACGCCCAAATAAGCCGCTTCGATGGGGTCATCGGTGACTCGATTTTCCCCGTATCGGGCTTTATAAGCCTTGACAAATTTACGATTTTCCGGTGTATCCACCGTTTGAAAATAGTTCCACACCACCAAATGTCCGGCAATATTGGACGGCCCGATAGCCCGCACTTCTTCTTCTGCTACGCTGACCGACATCACTGGCAAATCATCGGGTTTCACGCCAGATTCCCGCAACTTTTGGAAAAAAGCCACATTGCTGTCCCCGTTGAGAGTGTTGAGAATAGCATCTGGTTTCACTGCTAAGATATGTGCGATCGCCTCGCCCACTTCCCTCGATCCCAGCGGCAGATACACTTCCCCCGCTAACTCTCCCCCCTGTGCAGCCAGTTGAGCTTTCACAATCCGATTTGCCGTGCGGGGAAAGATATAATCCGAACCCAACAGGAAAATTTTCCGCTTCCCCTGTGCCAGCAAGTAATTCACCCCAGGCACAATCTGTTGGTTTGGGGCAGCACCAATGTAGAAAATATTCGGACACTGTTCTAGCCCTTCATACTGCACCGGATAGAACAGCAACCCTTTGCCCTGATCGAAAACCGGCTGTACAGCTTTGCGGCTCGCCGAAGTCCAACAGCCAAATACCACCGCCACCTGAGCTTCAAAGAGCAATTGCTTAGCTTTTTGAGCAAAAGTTTGCAAATCGCTGGCTCCATCTTCTATAACCGCTTCCAAGGGGTGTCCGAGTACCCCTCCCGCCGCATTAATTTCCTCAACAGCCAACACCGTCGCATCTTTAACAGAAATTTCGCTGATGGACATCGTGCCCGTCAGCGAATGCAACACGCCTATTTTGATCGGCTCATGAGTCGAGCCGGCTGCTTCGAGGGGGTTACTGCTCCTTGCTCCCATAGGGTTTTAGATAATTTTTACCGAAAAATGGGGTTTAAAGCCCCGCACTTATGTGCGGCTTTTATCTAGGACTTTCCTGGATAAAAAGTGCTGAAGTTTGATATAATCATACCATAATAGTAAGAAAAGCAAAGCTAAAAAACAGAACGAGAGAGCAATACTGTGCACTTGATGAAGCCATCCGAACAGGCGAGTTCATTAGAAAAAAAGCTGTCAGAGTTTGGATGGACAACGCAGATATTAGTAAGACTATGTTGTACGCACTCTGTAAAGATATTGCCTGCATAGTTCGCTTTTGCGAAAAAGCTCAAGTCAGCCGCCCGTAAACCCAGTGCGGAACGCGATTGGGCTTCTATATCTACCTTTTATAGACGCTGTAAAAAAGGTCAGAAAAGGAAGGGTTATCCCTAATTCAAAAACCACTGTCCCTCTGTAGAACACATCTCCGAAAACAATCAAAGCTTATGTATAGTTAAGTTGTAGGACGTAAATGCAATCATCCTAAATTAGCTAGCGTGTAAGATCAAACCAGACTCTGAGATGTGTATGGTTGATAATTGTACCAACATATTGAGTGAGCTGTGTTAATTTTTATCTGACGCTTTCAACGCTTTTTCTAAGGGCAGTAGTAGCGTTGCAATTCGCAACCTGACTCTTCCACAAACACTTAAAATTACTGGCTCATATTTTTAGCAATTTTATCTAAATATTGATTGTAAATATCGAAGTTTCTTGACATTTATAATTTCGATGTTAGACAAAATTTTTGCTACAAGCAAACGCTTTGTTTTGTTTTTATGTCCAGTTGTGAATTCTAATTTTGTGATTTTTTTAATGGGAGTTGTTATTGAATTTTATCCAACGTAAGCTTGATATCTCTTAAATCTTTGTTGAGGGTCAAACTCGTTCGCGATATTCCCAGAATAAGGTTATATCCCTTTTAGGTTAAGACTCCCCTGCCACAACACCAACTATCTCTCTACCATCTGGCATGAAAATTATTTAATTTTTAAAAGTAAGCTGTTGCGGTCTTTAAATTGTCTATTAAAAAACAATAAAACTCTGGTGGAGAGTAGGGTTGGGCGTCCAGCGCGCCTCAAACCTACAATTTAAATGCACGACAGCTTATGGTTAGTCTTCTTGCCTGAAAAGTATTTTTCTTGTTCAGCACGAGTTCCAGGTATTTCTCTGACTTGTTCCTAGGTATCTACTATTAATTAATATTCTGTGAATATTTCCTTAACTATTGCACGATCAGCAGCGTTTTTTTACTTCTTCCAGCCAGCTAGATGGTAGCAATCAAAGCAGGCGTCCAAACCAATAGTTAAATGTATCATTAGCTGTGGACTCACTAACTCCAAATGGGATGCCCCGAAGTTGAAGTGTTGTCCTAGTCCTAAGATAGAACAAAGTTAAAATTATTTGTTCGGGAATAGATAGTTTGGGTTTTTGACCGACTCCACCAGCAATAATTGTCACTTTTTGGGATTCTAGTAAAGCTTGTTTTTCATGATGTAATGGTTCGGCATTTTGGATAAATTGTTGTAACTGTTCATAGACCAAAGCAATTAATCGCTGTGTTTTTTTATGATTATTTTCAAGATAATTCAGGAGGTCCCTCATGTTTCTGTGTAAAAAAATGTCTTTTATCTTTTTTTATTGCACAATCTTACTAATAGAAATATCTTCTATTAGTCGTTGGTAAATTTCTAAGTAAATGCGTTTTTTTTTGATAAATACGGCGGCTTGTTTGGCTACATACTGGGCAAAATTCTGTTGTATTTTTGAGGGTAAATTCTCAAATAATTGTTGCTTCTCTCTCTAAGCTATCCCCTAAAATTACATTAGATGGATACAGGATTTTTGTCATTAATTTTTTTATGTTTAACTTCAACGATCGCTGTCTTCATAAGATTTTAGCATACTAAGTAAGGAAGAACCATTAATTGCTTGAATTGCTGCTACAAACTAATAGCAATCAATATTTCTTTACAATGTTTGGAATCTGGACTTCACAAACGATCGTCAAAAATTGATGGGTTTTGAATCCTGAATGTCAACTTCTGTGTAGATACACGTATAGCGGACACAACATTTGCCTCCCAGCTTCACACAATCTTCACATATCTCCGTATAATTACGGTAAATTTATAAAGATTAGGTAAAGATTGCCATCAAAGGTAGCCCAAATCACGATTCTATAAGTTAAACTGGGAGCCAGCCAAAACCACACTTACGTAATCACCACACAATCCTGAAAAAACGCAATTTTATATATCCTAAAGGCGTTGAAGGGATGCCGTAACCAAGAGGTGTTAGTCGGACATATCGACAAACAGTTTTTAAGCCAACTCAATTGCGACTAAACCAATAAAAATTGCTCATAACCGGGTTAGTTGTAATTCAAAAAATTTGAAACAACTTTTTGACAGGGTAAGTTATGAAAAAAATTTTAGGGGTTAAAAATCACATTTTTCAAACCCCAGAAGCCTTGAAAAATTTCCCGGCTATTCAGAAAATTTTCGAGGAAGTCGGTGCAGGACCGACATTAGTGGCGAAATTAAATACAGTCTGTGAAATTTGCGAGTTTCAGCTCGGAGATGAAATTACTCAATATCAAATACCCCATAATAGCAACAATTTAGTTGAACAGGAACAGAGCGATCGCCATTTTTATTTAGTTTGCGAGGGAAGAGTCAGGCTGCTAGCGGTAGAAGCGTCTCACCAGCAGGAGATTTCGGCGATTGTACTGGAAGTCGGAGCAATATTTGGGACAGATGACCGATTTATAGACAGCGGATTGCCTTACAGGGTAATTGCAGCCGACACTTGCCAAATTGCTCGAATTGCGGCCACCACAATGCAGCTTATTTTAGAAGAATGCCCGCAACTGCAACAGCATTTGCAGCAAGAATTTCAAGAGCGACAGCGGTTAATATTTTTCAAGACACAAACAGATTTGCGATCGCTCCCTCCCCACCAACAACAGCTTCTGTGGCCGCATTTACTTCCTTACATAGAAGAAAGCCGAATTCCTGCCGGAGTTTCCCTCGCTGAGCATTGCCAAAACTCCAACAATCTTTTTTGGCTCCGCAGCGGTCAAATTCAAGGTCAAGCACCGCCAATTATCGGCAGTAACTGGGAGCATTCAGATGTAAAGAGCGACTGGATAGCGGTAACAGATCTGCTACTTTACCAGCTGAGCAGCGAACAGTGGGAAATCGCTAAGGCCACAATTAGTTCCGAAAGCAATTCCCGCCCTAAAATCATCCGCAAACCTCAAATTTTAAGCTTAGTAACGCCGCCCCAAGATGCCCGATCTACCTCACAAACCGAGCCATCAAAATTAACCGCATTTGCTCAGCAAAAACCCGCAGCCGGAATCATCAGCTTTCCCAAACCCAAGCAGCGGCTCTGGTTGAGCAGCAGATACCCATTCATTCAACAACAGAGCACAGCAGATTGTGGAGCTACTTGCTTAGCCATGATTAGCGAATATTGGGGTAAAAAATTCAGCCTAAATTACTTGCGCGAATTGGCAGAAATTGGCCGCAGTGGCGCGTCGCTCAAGAGTCTGGCAAAAGCAGCGGAAAGGATGGGATTTCACACCCGTCCCGTCCGAGCTTCTTTAACTCCGCTGCGAAATCAAAATCCCTGGATTGCTCACTGGCAAGGCAATCACTACGTGGCAGTTTATCGCTTTAAAAATCAACAGGTTTTAGTAGCCGATCCGGCCGCTGGCAAGCGGTGGATGACCGTTAAAAATTTTACCGACAATTGGACTGGCTACGCCCTAATTTTAGACCCGACAGCGGAACTATACCGCAATCACAGTGCCGAAGATCAAGGCATTAAAATTAAAGATTTTGTTGGCATAGTCTGGCCCTACCGCGCTGCGATTGCCAAAATTTTGATACTCTCCTTGTTGCTCCAAATATTTGGTCTAGTTACTCCCCTATTTACCCAAGTAATTCTCGACCAAGTGGTTGTTAGCAAAAGCATAGTAACTCTGCACGTTTTTGCGATCGGACTGCTGCTGTTTAGTGTTTGGCGAACGCTGTTGGGCGCAACGAGACAGTATTTGCTGGATTATTTGTCGAACCGCATTGACCTGACTTTAATTAGCGGCTTTATCAGTCACACTCTTAGTTTGCCGATCAAGTTTTTTGAATCTCGTCAGGTGGGCGATATCTTGACGCGGGTTCAGGAAAATCAAAAAATTCAGGCATTTTTGACTCGCCAAGCTATTACGGCTTGGTTGGATGCTTTGATGGCTGTAGTTTACATCGGACTGATGGTTTACTATAACTGGCGTCTGGCTTTGTTGGTGCTGGCTTTGATTCCGCCGATCGTGATTTTGACTTTAGTGGCAACTCCGTTTTTGCGAAAAGTGTCGCGGGAGATTTTTACAGAAAGTGCCAAGCAAAATTCATCTTTGGTGGAAATGATTACTGGGGTGGCGACGGTTAAGGCCACTGCTGCTGAGCGAGAAATGCGCTGGCGCTGGGAAGACCAATTAACCTGCATGATTAATGCTAAATTTCGCGGGCAGAAGTTGGCTAATTCTTTGCAGGTAATTGGGGGTGGGATTAATACTTTGGGCAGCACGGCTTTGCTGTGGTACGGGGCAATGCTGGTGATTCAAGACGAGTTGACTATCGGTCAATTTGTGGCTTTTAATATGATGATTGGGAACGTGATTTCTCCTGTGCTTTCAGTGGTGGGACTGTGGGATGAGTTTCAAGAAGTGGTCGTTTCGATCGAGCGTTTGGATGATGTATTCTCTGCCCAACCCGAAGAAAGCCCTTACAAGCCAATGCTGGTGCTGCCTCGCATTCAGGGAAACGTCAAGTTTGACAATGTTTCTTTTCGTTATGCTCAGGATGAGGAACGCAATACGCTGCAAAATCTTTCCTTTGAGGTGCAAGCTGGAGAAACTGTGGCAATTGTCGGCCGCAGCGGTTCCGGTAAGAGCACTTTGGTGAAGCTGCTGCAAGGTTTCTATTATCCAGAAAAGGGGCGGCTGACAATTGACGGCCACGATATTCGGCACATTTCTTTGCAGTCGCTGCGAGTTCAGTTGGGTGTTGTTCCTCAAGATTGTTTCTTGTTTTCGGGAACGATTTTGGAAAATATTACGCTGTATAAAAACGGAAACGATGCTGCTTCTGCAAGCTTGGAAGAGGCGATAGAAGTGGCGAAGCTAGCAGAAGCTCATGCTTTTATTCAAGATATGCCGCTGGGTTATCAAACTCCAGTGGGGGAAAGGGGAACGAGTTTGTCTGGGGGCCAGCGGCAGCGAATTGCGATCGCCCGCGCTCTTTTGGGAGATCCCCGGATTTTGGTTTTGGATGAAGCAACTTCTTCGCTGGATACGGAGTCTGAACGCAGGTTTCAGCAAAATCTCGCCCGCATTAGTCGCGATCGCACTGCGTTTATTATCGCTCATCGGTTGTCTACGGTGCGTAATGCCGATCGAATTTTGGTTCTAGACAAAGGCATTTTAGCCGAACAAGGCAACCACGACGAATTGATGGCTGAACGCGGACTTTACTATCACCTCGCTCAGCAACAACTCGATATTTAAGTCATTAGTCATTGGTCATTGTTCATTAGTAATTAGTCATTGGTCATTGTTCATTAGTAATTAGTTATTAGTCATTGGTCATGGGTCATTAGTCATTAGTCATTAGTCATTAGCAACGAACACAAGGCTAAAGAGAATGTTCACTTACTCCTGACTCCTAACTCCTAACTTCTGACTCCTGACTGACAACTCCTAACAACTGCTAACTGCCAACAGTCATACAGATTAACTTGGAGGAAATACAATGTTTTCACAAGATGAGAAAGAATTAGGCCATGCTCCTAACGAAATAGGTGAAGTCTATGGGGGTGTAGCTTCAAGGCAAGAAAACGAAGCCCGAAAAAAAGACCGATCTTTAGAATTAGTCGAGTTTCAAAATCGCTCTTCTCAAACTAATGACGGTATCAATATTGCCAAATTACGGCAGCCTGATGCTAAGAATTGGTCTACTTCTTTGCACTCGGTACTCGACAAGCCACCAGTATCTTTTCCCCAGCGGTTGATATTAGGAGGAATTGTTTTTTTCGTAGCTTTTGGAGCGTGGGCAACTTTGGGAAAAATTGACCAAGTTGGTCATGCTCAGGGCAAATTAGTTCCCAAAGGTGCTGTTTACAAAATTCATCCGACGGAGACGGGAAAAATTATTAACCTCGCTATCAAAGAAGGTCAAAAAATCAAAGCTGGACAATTATTGGCCGAATTAGACCCGTCGAATGCCCAGAGCGAGGTGGAGCGTCTTGAGAAAATTCTGGACGCCGATCGAATTCAATTGGTGCAGCAGATTAGTTCGATCGAGAGAACTCGACTTGAAGCGGAAGCGAGCCAAGCTATTGCTGCTGCAGACCAGCGGGGGGCTGAAGCTGCGATCGCCCGTGCTCGCGCTTCAGCGGCCACCACGCAGTCTCAAATCGAGCAATTGCAAGCAGATTTAGTGTCTCAGCAAGGGCGCAAGCAACAGCTCAAACCTCTGGAAAAGGATGTGCAAGACTTGCTCTCGCAACTGAAAACAGATATTAACTCCCAGCAAGGGCGGCGGGATCAGGTGAAACCATTGCAACGCAAAAGTCAAGAATTGCTGGGGCAATTGCAAGCAAAAGTGACTGCTCACAAAGAACGGATCGCGCGTCTCAAACCTTTGGTAGATGAAGGAGCACTGTCAAAAGACGTATTGTTTCAAGCTGAGGAAGCTCTGCGAGAAAGTGAAAATGCGGTGATTAGAAGCCAGTTGGGGGAGACAACTCAGGCTGACGATCGCGCCTTTGAAGTCGAGCAAACCGTTCGCGACAGGCAAAGTGCTGCCATCAGGAGTCAACTGTCTGATGCAACTGGGGTTAAGGAAAGGTTGTTTGAAGTCGAGCAAAATTTGCGCGATCGAACAAGCGCCATTTCTAAAGCCCAAGGTGAATTAGCCCAACAACTGGCAGAAGTCGATCGACTGCAAGCCGAAGCCGCCAGCAAACAAGCCGCAGCGCGCCAAACGCAGTTAGAAAAAGAGCAAAAAATTCAGCAGTTGGAAATGGAATTAAATCAAGTCAAATCCAAAATTGCCGAAACCCAAACCCTGCTCGCTCAAGCAAAAAATCAGCTCAAACAAAGATTTCTCTACGCACCCGTTAGCGGAGTGATTTCCGCACTCAACATTCACAACACTGGCGAAGTAGTTCAACCGGGTCAAACTATTGCAGAAATGACTCCGAATCAGGCTCCTCTGGTGCTGGAAGTCAGTTTGCCGAACCGAGAAGCGGGATTTGTCAAAACCGGAATGCCGGTGCAAGTCAAATTCGATGCTTTTCCTTATCAAAATTACGGCGTGATTCCGGGAAAAGTTTTATCTATTTCGCCGGATGCCAAAACAGACGAGCGATTGGGTGTTTTTTACCGGGTGGAAGTGAGTATCGATCGAGACTCAGTGAAAGCCAACAATCAAACCTGGAAACTCAAAGCTGGCCAGACAGCTACTGCAGAAATTGTCATCCGCCAGCGCAGCATAGCCGACGTTTTGCTTGACCCTCTCAAGCAACTACAAAAAGGCGGCATGAGTTTGTAGAACTTAGTTAAGTGGTTGTTGTCCTTTGTCACTCTATATACACAAAACAGGATAAAATAATGAATTCCCAATTCCACAATTCTGCCAATCATTCCCAAGTTGGAATCAAACCAGAACAATTGGATGAGATAATTTCAGCCATCCTGGCAGGAAAGTATTCTTGGGCTTGTTTTTTACTTTTGCGGTGCACGGGTTACAACCCTCTCGACTATATCCCTTACCGTACTTCCAACCGCTTGCTTAAGGAAAACAGTCAAATCAGCAAGTCGAGTAAATCGGAAACTAAGTCTGCATTGGGCAAAATTGCTGATTTAGATCATCTGGAGGTGGTGAGGGAAAAACGAGCGGGAGTTCGAGGGGGTTATGTAACTGAGGCTTTTAGCCAGTTGCACTCAGATACCAGAGGTTTTGGACTTGAAGTCAAGGAAGGGCAATATCTCGCGATCCAGAAGGTTGAGTGTTTGCCAATTCCCAGTCAAGGATTTTTTGCTGGATTTAAGACGCGCTTGTCTAATTGGGCGGGTAAGTAATTTAGTCGATAGACCGACAACCCGATTGCGGGCGTTGGGTGTACCTGTTTTTTGGTTGACTCACCGCGGGCGATCGGGTTTTTAAGTATCAAAACTCCGCGCTTTCAATAAATCTGCCAAAATGGCAACCTTAGCAAAATTAATTACTTTATACTCAGAAACCCGATTTGAGCTATTGTGGATTTATACTGATTTGCGATCGAGTCTAATACAGTTATTCCTCTGTTTCGGCAATACCCGTCCTACTCAAGTTGATTGAGTAGCCTACCTTTTTTGTTTTCAGTACCGCTTAAAATTAATCTGCCAAAATGGCAACATAAGTCGGATTATTCCAGCTATCTTAACTACAGAACAACCACAGGTTGCTTCGAGCAATAAACTCACAAATAAAAAGGACAAAAGCCATGATTATTTCTGACCTCAACTACTTGGAAACTGCTGAAACTTCTGTTATAGGTGGATTCAACTTGGGCTATGACTCGAGCAAAATCTATTTCTCTGAATACTTTAACATCAAGAAAAATGTTGTGTCTAAGACCTATGTCAAGGGTAATCTTGCTACTGCGGAAGCTGATGCTTATGGTAGTGATACTTTAACCCAAACCTTCGCTACTGTCACTCCATACTCTTCTAATAGTGTCTCGATCGCTGCTACTAACTAATCCTTAGCAGTTGTTCAGTCCGAGAATGAAAATAACAGCCAAAATAGAGGGTATACTCGCTGAGGATGCTCTCTATTTTCATCGCTGTACATCCATGACTGAGTTACCTTTGTTGTTTCATTGCTTGTTACAATTAATCTGCCAAAATGGCAACACAGGTCCGATTATCCTAGCTATATTAAATACAGAAAAACCACAGGTTGCTGCAAGCGACCAACTCACAAATAAAAAGGACAAAAGCCATGATTATTTCCGACCTGAACTACTTGGAAACTGCCGAAACTTCTGTTGTTGGTGGATTCAACTTGGGCTATGACTCGAGCAAAATCTATTTCTCTGAATACTTTAACATCAAGAAAGATGTTGTGTCTAAGACCTATGTCAAGGGTAATCTTGCTACTGCGGAAGCTGATGCTTATGGTAGTGATACTTTGACCCAAACCTTCGCTACTGTCACTCCATACTCTTCTAATAGTGTCTCGATCGCTGCTACTAACTAATCCTTAGCAGT
>NZ_JAUBQU010000009.1:0-63046 GCF_036701435.1 Microcoleus sp. Pol12A5 | reverse complement strand
TGAATAGTTGGGCTATTTTGTTCTCATCTACTCAGCAAACAAACCTTTTTGACTGAGTAGATGAATTCGATATAGCTCTACTTGAAAAGGGCCAGAAATTAATTTTATAGAAAGGGAGTTTTTTTAACTTTCTTTTTGAAATGACTTTCAGAATTCATCTGAAATTAATTTCATTTGCTGGAAAATTCTGGTGAGCCAACCATGAAAAATGTATTAATCATCTCTGACTTAAGTTATTTAGAACCCATTGACGAAAGCAGCGTTGTAGTGGGTGGTGGCAATGTTTACGCTGGTACATACGCCACAACAAGCGCTGGGCCTGGATATGCCCTCGCTGTTGTAGGTGCATCTGCCATTGGTAGTGACACTTATACAAGTACAGGAGCCAACACAACAGTTAAAGACTTCGGTAGTCTTGAGTTTAGTAGAGCCAAGGCAACAGGCACTGCCTATGCAACGACTGGAAACCAAACTGCTTCATCTACAATTCGCAGCACTTCAATTTCATTTTTTGGGCGTTAATAGTCTCACTTGATAGGAAGACGATCGATACTGCGATTTTGCTGTTGCACAAGATTCTTTTCAGACATTCTCTCAAGAGGGTTAGGGAGGAGCTACTTTTAACCGACAAGGATGGGTAATATAATTGCTGAGGAAAAAATGATATGAAGATTGACAAAATTGATAATTTTGAAACATTTAAGAAAATCCGAGAAAATTGGGATTTTTTATACGCTGCCGATTCTCAGGCTCAGTTCTTCTTATCGTGGATTTGGTTATCTGGATGGTTGCAGATGGTACATGAGCCCTGGTTCATCTTAGCTGCAAAACCAGATACCGATGATTCATCCTATGTTGCCTTTTTTCCTCTAAAAACTTTATTAACCCACCAGGATGGAGGTGGCTTTGAAACTGAAATCTGCATGGCAGGAAATAGCATGGCAGATTACACAGGACTTATTTGCCTGCCTGGTTATGAAGGAGATGCAATTCCTGCTTTTGCTGCTTACATCCAGCAACAGTTAGTATGGTCTACTTTCAATATCAAAAGTATTCTAGAAACAGATACACGGATGTCCCTCTTCTTGAGTAGTTTCTCTGGGGAGAGTTTTGATCTCAGTCAACTGTGCATTCAAAGTGTGAATGGAGAAGATCCCGATCTTTATATAGCCCCTTATATTTCATTACCAGATGACTGGGATATATATCTGGAAAACTATGTCGGTTCCAATACTCGCCAAAAAATAAGACGCTTTTTAAGGCAAGTTGAAAGCTCTGACGAGTTTTATATCACCCACGTTAACGCAGAGAATTTGGAATCTCATATTGAGATATTACTCAAGTTCTGGGAGGCCAGATGGAAAAAGCAAAAAGGGGATAGCTTTGAGTCAATCATGGGTTATAATCGCCTTATTTTACGTCATTGTTTTGAACATAACTGTCTGTATCTTTCGGTTCTGTGGAAAGGAGACAGACCTTTAGGGGCGATCGCCAACTTTGTTGATTTTCAGCAAAAATCCATGCTATTTGTGATTACAGGTCGCGATCGCACCTTTAAAAATCTCCCACCTGGACTTATCCTCCATGCTGATGCAATCCGATACGCGATTCAAAATGGATTTAAAGTGTACGACTTTTTAATGGGCAATGAGGAATATAAGTATTCTTTTGGAGCTAAAGATCGCCACATTCAGCATATCGTAGCCAAATACAAGAATTGCCAGAATAGACAAGAGGATGTTAGGGATCTTCTTCCTTTAGCACTTCAGCTCGCTGTTCGGGATCATCGATCGAACCGACTCACCAAAGCTGAACAGCGATACCATCAGATTTTGGAAGCTCAATCAAACCACCCAGAGGCACTCTATGGACTGGGGGTGTTGATGAGGCAAAAAGGCGAGTACCAAACGGCAGAAAATTTACTGAAAAACCTGCTTCAGGTGCAGCCAAACTCTATCAAGGCTCTATTTGGTTTGGGGAATTTGTATCAAACTCAAGATCGGTTATCCGATGCGATAGAAGCCTATCATCAAATCTTAGCTCTACAGCCTGATGCGATCGCCGCATACAATAACCTTGGCTATGCTCTACAGCAGCAAGGCAAATGGAAAGATGCGATCGCCTACTATCAAAAAGCACTAGAACTAAAGCCTGATTGCCTTGAAGCTGAGGTTAACTTAGCTAATGCGCTTCATGCTCAAGGAAAGCTATCCTTAGAGAAACAAGCTCATTACGCGACAATGAACAATGATTTAGGCTCCAAATGCAAACAATTAGGCGATTTAAAAACAGCTATCGCCTACTATCGCCAGTCCCTCTCTATGAAACCAGATTTAGCAGAGGCTCACTATAATTTGGATGTGGTGCTGCAAGAACAAGGTGAACATCAAACCGCAAGTAACGTCGAGCAAAAAACTCCCATATCTGCCTAGTCCGCAACTTACTTTTGATTAGTTTAAAAAGGAAGATCATTATGTTGATATCTGATTTGTCATACCTCGATAATCTTGCAGAAAAAGACTTAATTATAGGTGGTGCTTTATTGGCGTTGGATGCCTTTTCATCAGTGGACAGTGGAAACACTTTGACTACTACAAACATTATTTTGAGAAACCAACGCAAAGTTACGAAAGCAACGGGTACGGGAACAGCTATAGCGATTGGCACTGATCCTCTAGCTGGTGTTGATGTTTACTACGCAGGCTTTGATAAAGTCAAAGTAAAAATTAAATTAGGAACAGGAGGCAACTATGCTTTTGAGACTGTTACTGTAAAAGCGATGGACTTGCCACACTAACTGTGATAGCTTGTAGTAAGGGCTTCAGTCCTTTTTAGCTTTTAATGATTGACCGCTGGATCGCGGGTACGAGCGGTTTCTAGCCGACGAAAGAGCCGATCGCCCCAACTCGCTGAATGCCTATTCTAATTACTTCCGCATCATCGCAGGTGCAGGGCGATCGCGATCGCCCTGCACCTGCGATGACTCCGCATCTATTCGATCGCGATCGTATTCAAATGGGTCAAATCCGTCGCCTTCGAGGCTGATGCAAGCCCCTCCAACCGCCGTTCCAAGTCCCCTCCCATCGGCTCAACCACAGTCATCAAAATGCTGCCCAACCCTGCTCTGTTAATCACAATTCAGGAACGCGAGCAGCGGTGTGTCGATCGGCGCTCAACACCAGCAAGCGCGCCCGGATACAAAGAGTATAAAAATTCAAAACTTACGTAAGTCTTATAATGTCAAACAAATCTGCCAAATTGGCAACATACCTCTAATTAGTCCAGATATATTTAGGTAAATCGAAGTAAAACACGGTTTTTGCTCATCTTTAGCAGCCCGCCCTAATATTTTTTGAGGAGGGGCGAGTGCAAGGAAGGTGTAGTTTAAATTTATACAAGCCTTTTGACAGTGATGGTGATGGCTAAATTAAATGCCATTGGCAATCAGTAGCGATCGCCAAGATTGGTATTGGTAACAGTTTAGTCGCGTCCTATTTTCGGGCTCACCTAGGTTCATTTATTAAAAACATTTCAGTCTTTAATCTGAAGTCAAAAGCAATTGTTTCACTCTCTTTAAAATCCTACATTGGCATTCATTAAAATTGGCAATGTCGGTGTTCGTGCAAGTGCTTTTCGTCTTTACATACAGGTAAAAGGAGATAAATCGCGATGCCTCCATTAGATTCATTAGCTCCTGAGCCCTTAAATAATATTGTTGGAAACAGCAATAGTTTAAACACCTTGAATTCGTTGGCGAATAACCCTGGTGCGGGCAGCAGCAGTAGTTCCAGCACATCTAGTGCCTTTGTAGATGACAGCGGTGCAGGCAGCACCAGCAGTGCGACAGCCACTTCCCCAACGGAAACCAGTACCAGTAGTGAGACTGCTTACGCTGCGGGGGCTACCTCTAGCAGCGCCAGTGCACAAGCGCAAACTTCTTCCGTTGCTCCGCCAACTACTAGCGCCACAGCTTCGGCTCCAGCAGCAACGCCAGCGCCAGCACCAGCGCCAACACCAGCGCCAACACTAACACCAGCGCCAACACCAGCGCCAACACCAGCGCCAGCACCAGCGCCAGCGCCAACACCAGCGCCGTTAGGAGACAGCAGCGGTGCCAGCAGTAGCAGCACCGCGACAGCGACTTCTCCGACAGGGAGCAGCAGCAGCACTCAGACAGCATCGGCTCCCGGCGGCAATTCTAGCAGTGCGAGCGCCTCAGCTAGCAGTGGTTTAGATACTCCGCCAACTACTAGCGCCACAGCTTCGGCTCCAGCAGCCACACCAGCGCCAACACCAGCGCCTGCACCAGCGCCTGCACCAGCGCCTGCACCAGCGCCTGCACCTGCACCTGAGCCAGCGCCTGCACCAACACCAGCGCCTGCACCAACACCAGCGCCTGCACCTGCACCTGAGCCAGCGCCTGCACTAGCGCCAGTACCTGCACCAGCGCCTGCACCTGCCCCAACACCAGCACCTGCACCAGCGCCTGCACCTGAGCCAGCTCCGGCTGCTACAGACTCTGCACCAGTAATTAATCTCACAGCGCCAACACCGACACCTACGCCCACACCCACACCTACGCCCACACCCACACCTACGCCAACACCCACACCGTCAAATAATGACGGTTCAACGTTCACCCCAGTGACTGGCGGCACTTCTAGCAATTCAAGTCCTTCCAATTTCTCTCTAGACAGTACGGGCAGTGGCGGCGAGAGTACGATAATTTCTGAGCCAATAAATAACAGTAACAGCAATAATTCGATCGCACTTCCCGAGGACAATACCAAGAACATCAATCCTGAGACAACCCCGCCTCCAGAAATGGTTGCCCCAGAAAACTATCCTGCAGCATTAACTATCACCTACGACAGCAACGGCGACGGATATTGGCTCGGCACCAGCGACAGCGATGTGATTATTTGCGGTAGCGGGATCGATCAAATTTTTGCAGGAATCGGCGACGATATTGTCACAGGTAACAGAGGTGATGATGCGATCGATGGAGGCGATGGAAACGACACTTTGCGGGGAGGAAAAGGTCAAGATTTGCTGATTGGCGGCAACGGCGACGATTTTCTTTGCGGCGACTTCGGCACCGATACATTGATTGGAGGTAGCGGCGCTGATACCTTTGCCTTTAGACCCGAAACAGCAAGTGCAGCAGCTAATCCATTGTTAGCAGATCGAGTGGTTGATTTCAATGCCGCTGAAGGCGATCGAATTGGGCTGACAGAGGGACTTTCGGTAACAGACTTGACACTCGTCGCGTTTGATACAGATGGTGACGGTACGACAGACGCGACTCTGCTCAAGTTTAGTTCAAATAATGGCGATCGAATTTTAGCTGTTGTTTTGGGAACAGTTAACGCAGCGGGTGCAACAACTTTGAGCAATTCTAATTTTATCAGTTTGCCAAATGACATTGTGTAGCCAAGCGTTAACCGTTAACACAAACTACCCCGCAGGAATCGTCGGGGGATGAAGTTAATAAAGTTATATAGGTTGAGAGAGAAACATGAAGGACTTTTACGGACCATTGATTGAAGCAAGTGAAATCATCGCACTACTCAGGCAAGAGATGCAATTAAAAACATTTAGTCAAAAGGTTTTGCAGAAAAAAGTTATTGAGAAAGCAGCCCGGGAACGGGGGTTAACTGTGACTCCCGACGAAATTCAAGCTGTGGGCGACCAACTCCGCCGCGAGAAGCGTTTGGAGAAAGCGGCCGATACGATTGCTTGGCTGGTCGATCAGATGATTTCTGTAGAAGATTTAGAAGCCGGAATTCGCGATCGGCTCCTTGCCCAAAAACTAGCAGAACACTTGTTCAGCAAAGAAGTAGAAAAGATTTTTGTTCAAAACAAATTGCAATTCGATCAAATAATTCTTTATCAAATAGTTGTTGCCAACCCCCAGCTTGCTCAGGAACTATTTTATCAAATTCAAGAAGGAGAAATCAGCTTTTTTGATGCCGCTCACCTTTACGATATTGACGAAAATCGTCGGCATTTATGCGGTTGCGCAGGCAAGGTTTATCGGTGGGGTTTAAAACCAGACATAGCCGTCGCCGTATTTAGTGCTAAACCCGGAGAAGTGATTCGTCAAATTGAAACAGAGCTAGGATATCACTTGTTCCTAGTTGAAAAGTTTCTGCCTGCAGAATTAACCCCTGAACGGTATCAAGAAATATTGCAAAATCTGTTTAACGAATGGCTGGCTAACGAAGTCAATCATTTATTGTACACTTCTAAAGTGTAGAAACTTAATTTCTCACCATCAAAAACCGATATATAACAATTCTAAATGAGGCGTTGCTGAATACAGGTATGAATTCAAGTTTTCGGAATGGCTATAAGCCAAGTAGGGTGGGTTTTGTAACATCAAGCGAAAAGTTGATTCATACGATGAATCAGCAACGCCCAATTCTAAATGACTCGTAAATTTTTGACCCCACCCCAACCCTCCCCTTATCAAGGGGAGGGAGTAAGAAATTCACAAATAATTTAGGATTGCTATATATAATTTTGCCACAACCACATACAATGCTATAATTTAGGGGGCTTCTGGGTGAACAGAGAGACCTAATATCGTATCCAACTGCATCAATGTTATTCATTCCTTGGGGCGGGGCGTGGGTGTAAATAGTCTCATCCGTGTGGATTTAAATATTGCTCCCTCTCACGCACTCTACTACTTAGGTAAAAAGTGGCTTTACAAGGTACTTATAGCTCAATAAGGTTAAGTGAAAAAGGTAATTTATAGCCCTCGCCACTCACTAAAATTGAGACCTGAAGAAAGTCTCGGTGATGGTTTCCGGGTTTTTTAGTACCCTCGCGACTGCGCGAAGCATAGCAAATAATGAGACGATTAGCTAACCCAACCTTACTGACTTATAGCGCTCTTAAAATTACTTTTGAAATTGGAGTTTTGCCAAAGCCATATATGCCAGCTAGCCAAGCCAAATGGAACAAATATATCGCTTCAAAACGCCCCTCTAATATATTATCCCCACAAGCTACTTTTTTATTCTCATTTTTCCTTAGTCCCATCAATTATCTGCGTCCCTCATCGTTCATTTGCATATATCTGCGGTTAAAAACCTACATAATTTTGCCGCCACCAAGCCCGCACAAACTTTATCTCCTCAAACGTATAACGTTCTTCCAAAAAATCATAAATTGCTCTCAGTTTCTCATCCCCCATAACTTCAATTGCGTACACTATCGCCTGCTGGCGTTCCGGTTCCACCAACAAATTTATATCAACTTCCCTGCCCATTTCCATCAATTCTATCAGATGCCCAGAAATAGTATTAGGGCTCATGCCCCGCGCATTAGCTATTCCTTGAACTGTCAAACCTTGTCGGTATAATTCCCAGGTTTGCATCTGCGAATAAGAGGCAACGTTAGCAAGATAGGGAAGATTAGCGACATCAGAAGATGCAGCACCACTTGGCAATCCTTGTTCTTGGCAAAAAGTGCGTATTGCCTCTAAGAAAACTTTGCCGTACTTATCTCGCTTGTTACTACCAACGCCGTAAACTTCCTCGAATTCTCTGAGATTTTGCGGACGTTTTTCTGCCATGTCTCGCAAGCTTTTATCGGCAAAAACTACGTAAGGTGGCACAAATTGTTCGTCAGCAATTTTCTTGCGTAGCGTCCGCAGTACGGTAAATAAACCTTCTACTTCTACTGCCAAAGAACGAACTTTCCCCTGTACTTCCCGCTGGGGTTCAATGGCGATTTCAACTGTGCGCTGACGTTTCATAATTTCCCAACTTTTTTCATTCAGTTTCAAAATGGGAAATCCGTCTGTTTTTTCGTCTAAAAAACCTTGATTTAACAGCGAACGACTCAATTTTTTCCATTCCTCAGCACTTCTATCTTTGCCAATTCCGTAAGTAGAAAGTTGCTGGTGCTGGTATTGCAATATTTTTTGATTTTTTGAACCCCGCAGCACGTCAATAATGTGATTCATGCCGAATTTTTCTTGGCATCTGGCGACGCAAGAAAGAAATTTCATTGCCTCAATTGTCCAATCTTCTACGGGTTTTTGGTTGCAACAGTTATCGCACTGGCCGCAGTTGCCTGGGAATGAATCGCCAAAATAACTTAACTGGATTGTGCGACGGCAATCGGTAGATTCTGCATAGTTGATTACTCGCCGCAACTGTTGGCGGGCAATTCTTTGTTCTTGGGGGTCAGGTTTTTGCTCGATGATGTAGTCGATGGTTTTGACATCGCCGTAGCCGAAAAATAAGCTGCAATGGGCGGGTTCGTTGTCTCGGCCTGCGCGGCCGGATTCTTGATAGTATCCTTCGAGATTCTTGGGCAAGTCGTAGTGAATTACAAACCGCACGTCGGGTTTGTTAATGCCCATACCGAAGGCTACTGTGGCTACCATTACTTGCACGTCGTCGCGAATGAAGCGGGTTTGATTGGTGGCGCGATCGATATCGTTCATCCCGGCATGGTATGGTAAAGCTGCGATGCCGCTTTGTTGCAATTTATAGGCAACTTCGTCAACTTTTTTGCGGCTGAGGCAATAGATAATTCCCGAACCGCCTTTTTTTTGGATAATTTGCAAAACTTCGGCAAAACTGTGTTTGGTTTTGGGGCGAACTTCGTAGTATAAATTGGGGCGGTTGAAGCTGGCGACGTGGATGTATGGATTTCGCAGAGTTAGCTGCTGGATGATGTCTTGGCGGACGCGCTCGGTGGCGGTGGCTGTTAGTGCCATAATGGGAATGTCGGGATATCGATCGCGCACTCGCTGCATTTGCCTGTATTCTGGTCGAAAGTCGTGCCCCCATTCCGAAACGCAGTGGGCTTCGTCGATCGCAAATGCCGAAATTCCTAACTTATTTGCTACTATATCTAAAAATGGTAAAAATCTCTCACCGAGCAAGCGTTCGGGTGCAACATAAAGCAATTTAATCTTACCTTCGAGAATCGCTGTTTCGCGCGATCGGGTTTCCTGACTGCTCAAAGTGCTGTTTAGAAAAGTCGCCCCAATTCCATTATCCTGCAAAGCTTCCACCTGGTCTTGCATCAGAGCAATTAACGGCGAAACAACCACAGTCAATCCCGGTTTCAACAGTGCCGGTAATTGAAAACACAAAGACTTGCCACCGCCCGTCGGCATGACAATCATCATATCCCGTTTTTGTAAAGCAGCTTCGACAATTTCCTGCTGTCCCGGACGGAAAGAGTCATAGCCAAAAAAATGTTTGAGTGCTTGTTCCAGGGACAGCGGCACAGAAGATATTGGCGGATTCGACGCTGGCATTTGCAGTAGTTGGTTGTTGGCTTCTCAACTATTCTATGCCTTTTGAGCACAAATACAGTTACAATAATTGAGAATCTCAAGTTAAGCAGAAAAACTGATGCCGAAAGCAATTTGGAATGGTGCCGTTTTGGCCGAGAGCGACAAGTGCGAAATTGTAGACAACAACTATTATTTCCCGGCCGATGCCATCAACCGTGAGTATTTCAAAGACAGCAGCACTCACACTACTTGCGGTTGGAAAGGTGTTGCTAGTTACTACAATGTCGAAGTTGGCGGACAAGTTAATAAAGATGCTGCGTGGTACTATCCTACTCCCAAAGATGCTGCTAAAAATATTGCGGGATATATTGCTTTTTGGAAAGGAGTTAAGGTAGAGGCTTAAAGCAGTTTTGAAATAAAAAATGGGGCTGGTTGTGGGCGAATTGGGCGCTTAACCTGCCCCTTAAAAATTTAATCTTTTTCCCAAACGGCGACAGCTTCCGAACCCAAACCACGGCGAACAACAATCGGTTCGCTTTGTGTCAAATCGAGAATGGTAGAAACTTGATATCCCGGATCGGAACCGTCATCTACAATGACATCCACTAACTTTGAAAAACAGTCAAAAAGTTCAGCTTTGCCAAAGCTTTCTGCTTTAGATGCAGGGACTGGTGCTGCACCTTCATCATCCGCGGTAATGTGAGCAGATGTTGAAATAATTGGATTTCCCAAGGCTTCCAACAGTGTAAAACAAAGCCGCTGGTCGGGAACGCGAATTCCAGTGGTTTTCCGTTTTGGGTTCATTACCAACCGCGGCACTAACTTGGTAGCTGGCAGCAGAAATGTATAAGGCCCCGGTATTAACCGCTTGATAATTCTGTATGCTTCATCGCTGACAGCAGCATAGTCGGTAATATTTGACAGAGAAGAACACAGGAACGTTAAAGGCTTATCATTGGAGAGTTGCTTGATCTGCCTGACTCGTTCTACCGCAGACTTGGAGTTGAGATCGCAGCCGATCGCGTAAACTGTATCTGTCGGATAAAGCATCACTGCCCCATTTTTCAGAGCTTTTTGAATTTTATCGATCCGGTCTCTCTGGGGTGCAACTGGATGCACTTCGTAAAAAGTTGCCATGTTAATATATTGCAGGCTAAGTGGGCGATCGAAATATCGAGTGAAACAATCAATGCTAAAAATTAATTGTTAACAATGAATAAAATAGCTTATTTTGACTGTCCAACCGGCATTGCTGGCGATATGTGCATTGGAGCTCTCATCCACGCCGGCGTTCCTTTAGAATACCTAATCGAAAAACTCAATTTGCTCGGCATTTCGACAGAGTACCAGTTGCGGACGGAATTAGTCCACCGGAATACTCAACAAGCAACTAAATTTTATGTAGATTTAGCTCAGGATTTGTGCTTAAAACCCAAAAATTCCGCTACCCAACTCGATCCCTCGGAAACCGAATCCCCGACTTTTGACGCCCGCCACCACCATCATCACGGGGAAGAACATTCTCACAGTCAGGGGGAAGCAGATGCAGAAATTAGCCACAGTCATCACCGCAATTTGCCCGAAATTGAGCAAATCATCGTCTCTGCAAAATTGCCTCCGCGCGTGGAAGCTTGGAGTTTAGCCGTATTTCGCAAATTAGCAGAGGCAGAAGGTGCCGTACACGGTATCCCCCCAAGCGAGGTTCACTTTCACGAGGTGGGGGCGACTGATGCAATTATTGATATTGTCGGTACTTGTTTGGGTTTGGATTGGTTGGATATTCAAGAGTTTTACTTTTCGGCGATGCCCACTGGTGGCGGTACGGTGAAGGCGGCCCACGGTAAGTTAGCGGTGCCGACGCCGGCGGTGATGCGGTTGTGGGAAACGCACCGAGTGCCGGTTTATAGCAATGGGATCGATCGCGAATTGTGTACTCCTACGGGAACTGCGATCGCCTGTACTCTCGCCTCTGGTTTCGGGCCGCCACCGTCGATGCAAATTCAGGCGATCGGTTTGGGTGCAGGTTCTCGAATGCTGGCAATTCCTAATATTTTGCGCCTCTGGATTGGGGAGAAGTCAGAAGGAGAGAGGGGGAGAGTGGGAGAGTGGGAGAGTGGGAGAAAGACGGCTACTAATTCCCCATTCCCGATGCCCAATGCCCAATGCCCAATTCCCAATTCCATAGAAACTATTACGGTATTGGAAACGCAAATTGATGATTTGAGTCCGCAGGCGATCGGCTATGTTTTTGATGCTTTGTTTGCCGCCGGAGCTCTGGATGTTTTCACTGCCCCAATTGTGATGAAAAAGTCGCGGCTGGGGGTTTTGTTAACTGCGATTTGTCATCCAGAATTTGATGATGCTTGCGAAGCTGTGATCTTTCGCGAGACTACTACTCTGGGAATTAGGCGATCGACTCAACAGAGAACTATTTTACACCGAGAAATCCAGACAGTTAAAACAGAATACGGCGAAGTCAAGATAAAAGTTGCGAAGTCTGGAAAAACGATTGTTAATGTACAGCCGGAATACGAAGATTGCGCGGAAATTGCCAGACTTAAAAATATTAGCTGGCGGGAAGTTCACCGCTTGGCGCTGCAAAGTTGGTACGATCGAAGTTAGTAAATCACAGGAACTTACATCTTGCACCATTTTTATGAACAGGCAAGATGTCTGTTCCACAAGAATTTAATTCAACCAATAACAAATAACAAATAACTAAAGCCTGCGGCTTGGTAAAATTTGTTGTTGCAATTCCTCGAAAGCGGGCATTTTTGAGCGATCGTCTGTTGAAAACATCGCCCTTATTTGCTCCATAAGCTCGATCGCCAGCGGTACGCCAAGCTGCAATTGCTCCAAAACCTCCCGCTGAGCAAAAACGGTTTCCCGTGTTCCTTCTAAAATTAGTTGTCCTCGATCCATTACAAACACCCAATCAGCCCAGCGGTAGATGAAATCGAGGTCGTGACTTGCTAAAAGGATGGTGGTTCCAGCGCTGTGAATTTGTTGGAGTAAACCGATCAGTTGTCGGGTGTAACGCGGGTCGAGATAGGCGGTAGGTTCATCTAGCAGCAGCAGTTTCGGCTCCAGAACCATGATATCGGCGATGGAAACCCGCTTTTTCTGGCCCAAACTGAGATTGTGCATTGATTCGCGGGCGAGTTCGCTTAGATCGAATTGCTCGATCGCCTGCTGTACCTGTTGAGCAATTGCGGATTCTCTCAAGCCTAAATTGTACAACCCGTAGGAAATATCTTCTTCTACCGTCGAAGCTACTAATTGATGTTCGGGATTTTGAAAGACGAGTCCGATTTTTTGGCGCAGTTGCATCAAAGATTTGCGATCCGCCTTTTTTTGTAAGACTCTTATGTCAGCATTTTCTCAACAGCTTCGCCTACTTTAGCAACGCTTGTGCCATTGCTTGAGTTCATAATAATCATATCATAATAGTCATAATTAATGTTTGTAACAAATCAGCTTTTTTATAGCAACTTTCGTTAATACTGAAATATAGTAAAAGCTATCAATATTTATAGTAAAAAGTATGGTAGAGCGAGTGTTAAAAGAACGTTATGCCATTCAGCAATGCCTGGGCAAAAATGGGGGACGACAAACTTTGCTGGCGCGCGACTTACAAACTCAGGAGTTAGTCGTCATCAAAATCCTTACTTTTAGTGCAGATTTCCAGTGGGACGATTTAAAACTATTTGAACGAGAAGCCACAACCTTACAGTCACTTTCCCATCCGGCAATTCCTCGTTACTTAGACCATTTTGAATTCCAGACACCAAAGACTAAAGGGCTGGCACTGGTACAAAGCTATATTGAAGCGAAATCTTTGGCAGAATGGGTTGAATCGGGACGGAAATTTAACGAACAAGAAATAAAGCTAATCGCTAATAAGTTGCTGGAAATTTTGATATATTTGCAACACCAAAACCCGCCAGTAATTCATCGAGATATTAAACCGAGTAATATTCTGCTAGCCGATCGCTCGCCCCTCAAACAAAAACACTCCGCCCTTAATAAAGGTGGTGGTTTGGGTGAAGTTTACTTAGTAGATTTTGGTTCAGTTCAAACCTTAGCAGCGAGAGAAGGTAGCACCGTTACTGTAGTGGGAACTTACGGATATATGCCGCCAGAACAATTTGGCGGGCGTGCGGTTCCGGCTTCCGATTTGTATGGTTTGGGTGCAACGTTAATTTACTTAGTAATGGGAGTCCATCCAGCCGATTTGCCACAAGAGGATTGGCGCATTAATTTTGAGCCAACAATCGCTGTCAGTTGGGATTTTGTAGACTGGCTGCAATGGATGACTGAACCGGATTTAAACAGCCGCTTAACCACGGCTCATCGGGCGTTACAAGCACTGGAAAAACCGACACAGAGGGGGAGATCGCTCCTGCGAAACCCTAGGGCGAGTAATAATGTAAAACTGAATAAAGACAGAAAGAGTTTGGAAATTGTGATTTCTACTTTTTCTCCTCTCTTTTTAGTTAGTGTCTATTTAGTAATTCCGTTAATTGCATCGTACCACGTGCTTTTAGTAAGTATATCCTGGATTGTTATGGCCTTTACTAAAGGTTCTTTTATAGGTGGAGTATTCACAGCATTCGGAGTTACTTACTTGGGCAGTTTTTGTTTATTTTTACTTTTTCAACCCATAAATTTAGTATTTCTTAGACGTATCGCCACTCGACTACTAATCGATGAGGAACAAATTTATTTTACTTCCAACTTCTGGGGATTTTTGCGTTACAATATTCTGCCACCAAGTCCGAGGCAAGCTATCTCTACATTACGATTCATAAGAGATAAATATACATACTCCACCCTGGGGCGCAATATTCAAATTTGGGCCGGAACGCGGGAATATCAACTTATTACCAGCCATCTCAGCGATGACGAGATTGATTGGATAGCAGGGGTACTCAGCGAATGGTTAAATTTGCCTATTAGTGAATAAAGTAGAGATGGCAAATGAAATTAACAATAACTCTCCTCAAGAGGTTTGCAAAAAATGGCAAGTGAAGTTTTAAAAGAACGTTATGTAATCGAGCAACAGCTAAGTCAAACTGCGGGAAGGCGCACGTTTATGGCGCGCGACTTGCACACAGAAGAGTTAGTAGCGATTAAGTTACTGATTTTTGGAGAAGATGTTCGCTGGGATGACTTGAAACTCTTTGAAAGAGAAGCACAAACTTTACAACTGCTTTCTCATCCGGCAATTCCCCGCTATCTGGATTACTTTGAGGTGGATACACCAACGGGTAAAGGATGCGCCTTGGTACAAAGCTATATCCCAGCCAAATCCTTACAAGAATGGTTAAAAAGCGGGCGAACTTTTAGCAAAGCAGAAGTCAAGCAACTAGCTAAAGCATTACTAGAAATTTTGGACTACCTCCACGGGCAACAGCCACCAGTTATTCACCGAGATATCAAGCCGAGTAATATTTTACTGGCAAATAGAGCGCGCAATAGTGTCGGTGATGTTTATTTAGTTGATTTTGGTTGCGTACAGACACTAGCAGCTAGAAAAGGCGGTACGATTATTACTGTTGTCGGTACTTACGGATATATGCCGCCCGAACAATTTGGCGGGCGGAATGTTCCAGCTTCCGATATTTACAGTTTGGGTGCAACATTAATTTATTTAGTAACGGGCAGGTCTCCAGCCGAGTTATCTCAGGGTAATTTGCAAATTCAATTTGAGTCATTAGTTAATCTCAACCAAGATTTAATCGATTGGCTGAAGTGGATGACACAACCGAGTTTGAACCGCCGCCTTGCATCTGCAAAAGAGGCGCTGGAAGCGCTGGAAAATCCCCGCCCGAAAACAGATATCTCGGCGGCGAGACGAAAACTGATCGGGAGCAGGATTAAACTGAAGAAAGATGGGGAGAAGCTAGAGATTTTGATTCCCCCAAAAAAGTTGGGTTTTTGGAGAGGCTACTGGATACGGACAGGAATGTTGGTTGAGTTGGGGTTAGTTTTATTAATTTTTCTGTTCATAAAAATCATGCTTGAAACCGGGTATATAGTATTTATGTTAGTGGGTGCGCTGTTTTTACTCATCTTTTCAATTGTTTTGCTGTACTCACTTTTTATTACATTTTCGCACCACATTCAAACTTATTTCAAAACAACTAAAATAAAACTAGATAGAAAACACATATCCGTGACTAAGCGATACCCGTGGTGTAAATTTCGTGTAGCTCCATTTGTGCATGAAGATATTAGTCCCAAAATTATGTATATCCGGAAATCCAGGGATTTTAGGTGGCAATATAAATCTTATAAAACTATAAATTTTTCTGATTTAACTGCCCCGGAAATAGAAGTGCTAGCCAATGAAATAAGTGCAACATCACACGGAAAACTTGTTTTTATAGTCGGAGAAAATCAACTCTTAAACAGATAATAAGTAGAGAAAATTACTACTGCAAAATAGTCTATAGCCCTTTCTTTGTGATTCGGGCGATCGAGCCGCCTCCACTAATTTCCAAAAATCATCATGTTCTATTTTACCTATTGCCTATCGCTCCACAGTAATAAGTAAGGTTCGTACTGCTAACTTGAGTCCGCAGCCGGAAAGAGGACTCAAGTCCGCACTACCAAAGGTTTTTATTATAGTAATAGATCGCAAGTGATATAAATAGGATGAAAACTAGGGACAAGATTTCCGTGTCCCTACTGATATTGCGTACAATAAGAAGCCCATCGCTCTAGACAAACTGGCCCGTTGGAGTCGATCGCATCTGACGAATTCCAATCACCGACGGCATCGGCGATCTGCGCGAATCATTCGAGATATTACTCGGCCACAAACTGCCGCGAGAAACACTACGAGTCTGATTAAAAACAGCACCGTTCAAATCCAACATTTCAATTTGCCGACTCAGTACAGTACCATCATCGATCGGGCAATCTTCCCCCGGATGCTGCACCGAAAGCAATAGCGTATCTCCCACAAAAGTCGGCCCCGTCATTTCGCACCGATTCGGGCCGTAAGCAAACGGAATTACTGTTCCTGCATTCGGTCCAGAAGTCGGGATATAAAACAGCCAATTGTTGCCGAAAACTCCAGTAAAATCTGACACATTTCCAGTCTTGTTGTGGTCGATCGCCGTTGGCTTTCCAGCCGCACCGACATCAAAACCGTTATGCGTGCTAGTAGACATATCAGTGACGGCCCAAATGTTACCTTGAGTGTCAAAAGCCAAATTGTCTGCACTAGCAAATCCCGCCCCAGCTACCGAACCCGCTTCTCCACCTTGAGCCAAACGCTGCCAGCGGAACGTCAAACCTGCCCCATCGGGACTGTCTTCAATTATTTTGTAAAGTCCTCCCGACTGCTGAGTGCTATTGAGTTCGGCAGTGTATTTAGCAACAGTAAAAATGCGAGAATCCGGATAACCGTCGCTTCCCGGTGCGCCGTCAGTATAAGCAATAAAAACTTCCTTAGTAGTAGGATTGATTTCCAAATCTTCCGGTCGCGCTGTCGGAGTGCCACCAATCAAATTAGCAGCTAAGAAAGCATCAACTAAAACCGCCCCTTGGCTGCTGTAAAAATTAGCAAGAGTTTTATTGCTATAGCCAGGAAGTGCTATTTCTTCATTGGTTGTATCTACTACAAAAGAACCGCCGTCTTCGGTTTGACCAGCAATCCCGGCGCGTTTGGGCAAGCGAGTATTTGCATCTCTTTGAGCTTTGCCAAAACTTGCTAATTCCGCTTCGCCAACTTTAGAAGGACGCACCGGATTCGTCGGGGCATTAAATGTCAGTGGCAGCCATCTTCCAATACCGTTGCGGTTGTATTGGGCAACGTACAAAACGCCGTCTTCAAACAAGCGGCTGTTGTTTTTATCTGCAGGATTGGTGACAGTACCGTTGCTGACAAATTTCCATGTGTGTCCGCCGCGCCGATCGTCCCCCATGTACACTACTAATCTGCGGCCTGCTTCGGCGCGAATCGCGACGTTTTCGTGGCGGAAGCGGCCTAAAGCCGTGTGTTTGCGGGGGCGGAAACTCGGATCTTGAGGATCGACTTCTACCATCCAGCCGTATTTTTCGCCGACTAAGCCGAATTCCTCGCCCGTAGTGCCCTTGGCGTAGCCCGTTTGGCCGCCGTTGGGTTTAACGTTTTCCTGAACTCCCACGAAGAATAGTTCGCTACCTTGGAAGTTTTCTTCGGCGGAGAGGATTGTGCCCCAAGGGGTTGTGCCGCCGGAACAGTTGTAGGCTGTACCGATGATGCGGTTGCCGAGTCCGTCGCTGTTGACTTCCGCGAAGACTTGGGTGGCTGCAGGGCCCGTACCCGTGAGGTACTCGTTATCCCCTTGTCTGCTTCCCCAAGAGGTGACATCTTTGTATTTGTCGGCACGCTGGCTGTTGATTGCGAGGCCGGAAAGTCCGTGAATGCGTCGGTTGAGTGGATCGCGGGCGATCGCCCCAAAGCGTCCGTTGGCTTGTTTGGTGATGCGGACGATCGAACCGCCGAGATTGTACAGAAATTCGCCGAAGCTATCGCGATTTTTTACGGATAAGTCTTTACCGAGTACGGCGCGATCCGTTGCTGGAAATGATGCCACATCTGCAGGCGCTTCCGGTGCCACTTTCGACATCGGGAAGGATACGTACTCGTGGTTAACCCAGAGATAGCCGTCGTCATTGCTGCCGCGAAGGGGTAGGAAGGCGGTGTAGTCGCAGTTGTAGCCGAAATAGTCGGTTGGATTGGGAAAAACTCCATCGCCCCAGCGGAGAATCACGTAGCGTTCGTATTCCGGCGGCACAACCACATCGTCAACAACGCTGTAACTCGTTAATTTAGTATTCTGCGAGGCCGCGATCACGGTTCCCTGTCCGTTTAAGCCCGTCGGCATAAAGCTGGGCAGTTCTCGATAAATCGGCAGCGGGTGGGGAAGTCTTAACGGAGTGAAAGATAGCGGCCCCATAACAGATTCCGCCGAGGTGGAATTGATGCCGAAGAGTGTTTGAGTTAGTTGAGGGGCAAGCACAGTGGTAGCTGCACTGCTGCCGAAGAAAATTAACAGTTGTCGGCGAGTTATTTTAGACATAAATTCCTTTTCAAACCAACATCCTCAGATGATTCCGTATGAAACTCTATCACTGTTCAATTAAGAGGAGTTAACCTGAAGGTTAATTAACAGTACCTTGTATTTGGGTTAATAACAAGTTAAATATCTTTGTTACTGGTTATTAGTTATTGGATGTTTGTGACAAATACCCTCTACCCGTGTCCAATTATTAATATCTCAATCATCTCGAAAACCCGGATCGTTTTGTCTGGATGTCGCTCGACTGGCTGCAGGTACATTGATCGCTTGCGAAGACCCAGAATTTGCGGGCGAAGTATTGCCGTCTCTGAATCCCAGCAGCAATTGAGCATCGGCAAAATATCTAGTCCACTGTTCGATTCTCGCATCTTTCTGCCAGTCGTGGCGGGATACTCTCGATCGCAAAACAGGAACTCTTTGTCGGCTGCGATCGGCTGTAATGATGACTGTAACTTCTGTTAATGCCGGATTTTCTTGAAACTCCCGGGCGATCGACTCTTTCGCTAAATCTTCCGCCTGCTGCACTAAACTTGCAAAAGATTGACTGCCGTCCGAATCTAGGGTAAGATAGCTTTCCTTACTTTCTGCTAAAGATACTAATATATTTGCAGTAAAAATGACCGTTACCAAAATCCCGGCTGAAAATAAGCGTCGGTGCAAACTCATTATTTTTTAAACTAAATGCTGACACTTGTCAATCATAATCAATAAAAATTAACCTCAAATTAAGCTGTGATTAAAATAATATTTTGTAGAATCAGATTTAACCGACAATAGGGCTTGTAGGCTAGATAACTAAATCTTTCTTTATTCTTGCTTTTTCCCTCTCCCCTCTTCCTTCTTCTCTCTTCCTTCTTCTCTCTTCCATCGGACTGACATCCGTTACATCTTGTACAGTGCTCGTTGCCGAACCTTCTTCCTTTTTTATGAAATCAACCAAATGTGCGATCGCCCTCGGTAGCAACTTAGGCGACTCCCTCGCCACACTCTCTAGGGCGATCGCAACCCTCAACAACACCCCAGGAATAGCCGTAAAATCTCATTCAAGCTGGTATCAAACCGCCCCCGTTGGGCCGCCGCAACCCGATTACATCAACGCCTGTGCCATCCTAGAAGTGGCACTAGAACCCGAACACTTGCTAGCAAAATTATTAGAAATCGAGATAAAATTTAATCGGATTCGCCGAGAAAAATGGGGGCCAAGAACCCTCGACCTAGATTTGCTACTGTATGACGATTTAATCTTAGAAACTCCGACACTGACTTTGCCTCATCCCCGGATGACCGAAAGAGCTTTTGTATTAGTACCTTTAGCAGAAATTGCCCCGGATTGGGTGCATCCGGTGACGAAAAGTACGATCGTCCAACTCCTGCAAACAGCAGACTGTTCCGGAGTGCAAAAATTGCCCTTGTAAAAATTGAGCAAAATTCGCGGATCGTACCAGTAAAAAAAAATGCAACCGTAGGTAAGCTCCAAACAGCGATCGTTATCAGTCATTCCCCATCTAAAATCTAAAATCTAAAATCTAAAATCCTATGAGATCGCCTATGATGTCTTAAATCGCTGCCATCAAACATTATTCGCTTGTCGCTTATGTCGATCGGTCAAGAACTACCCCAACTCCTCAAACAACGCCTATTTTACCAAGGGCGCAAATTTAACTTTGACGTAGCCACCCTCCGTCTTCCCAACGGTTCCGAAGGCGAGTGGGAATGTATTCGTCACCCCGGCGGAGCACTTGCAGTTCCCGTCACCCCCGAAGGTAAACTCGTCTTGGTACGCCAATATCGCTTTGCCACAAAAGGGCGAATTTTAGAATTTCCCGCCGGGACAGTTGAAATCAATGAAAGCCCCGCCGAAACTATCAAACGCGAAATCGAAGAAGAAACCGGATATCGCGCCGGAAAATGGCGGAAATTAGGGCAATTTTTTCTCGCCCCCGGTTATTCCGACGAAATCATTTATGCTTTTTTAGCCCAAGATTTGGAAAAACTGGAAAAGCCGCCCGCACAAGACGATGATGAAGACATTGAAACAGTTTTATTCACCCCGGAAGAATTAGAAAAAGCTATCTTAGCTGGGGAACCCATTGATGCAAAATCAATTTCTAGCTTTTTCTTGGCACGTCCCTTTTTGATGTAAATAGGACTGACGAAAAAACCCGGTTTCTTATAAGAATCGTGCATCAAACCGATAAATCTTAACTTAGAAACCGGGTTTTTGACCCCGCCTGTGTCCAGGACTGTAAAATCTAAAATCTAAAATCTAAAATCTAAAATCGAATGTCCGATCTAATTTTATTTTGGCACCGCCGCGACTTGCGTATTTCTGACAACATCGGACTGGCAGCAGCGCGCCAGCAAAGCCCGAAAGTAGTCGGGATTTTTTGTCTCGACCGCAATATCCTAAATCGCGATGACGTAGCGCCAGCCAGAGTCACGTACATGATCGGCTGCTTGCAAAAACTCTCCTCGGGTTACAGGGAAGCAGGCAGCGAATTACTGATAATTCAAGATGACCCGATTATAGGAATACCGAGATTAGCAACAGCTATAAATGCTCAAGCAGTATTTTGGAGCTGGGATGTAGAACCCTACGCAAAACAGCGCGATCGGTCCGTATCAAACGCCCTCCAACAAGCAGGAATTAAAGTTCAAAATTTCTGGGATCAAGTCCTGCACGCCCCAGATGAAATTCGCAGCGGTACAGGGACTCCCTACACAGTTTATACACCATTTTGGAAAAAATGGAACAGTAAACCCAAACCCCAACCAGTAGAGACACTGCCGATAACTTATCTGGAATTAATGACCGGATTAACGGCAGAAGAACAAGCAACCGCAAACGAAGCAGGTGCAATGGAAACAGTGCCCACTGCCTCTAGTTTGGGATTTATTTGGGAAAACCCATTAGTAATAGAACCCGGAGAAGATGCAGCGCAACAAAAATTAGAAGAATTTTGCGATCGGGCAATTTACGAATATCAAGAACAGCGCAATTTCCCCGCAACTAACGGCACATCCCAACTCAGCGCCGCCCTCAAATTTGGTGCAATTGGCATCCGCACTGTTTGGGAAGCTACCCAGATAGTAATGGACACTTGCCGCAGCGAAGAAGCGTGCACAAGTATCAGGACTTGGCAACAGGAAATAGCGTGGCGGGAATTTTACCAACACGCCATGTATAACTTCCCAGAATTAGCAGACGGCCCCTACCGTCAAGCATTCAAAGACTTTCCTTGGGAGAATGATGAAAAACTTTTTCAAGCTTGGTGTAAAGGCAAAACTGGCTATCCTATTATCGATGCAGCAATGCGGCAGTTAAACCAGACAGGTTGGATGCACAATCGCTGCCGCATGATAGTCGCCAGTTTCCTCACCAAAGATTTAATTATTAACTGGCAGTGGGGCGAAAAATACTTCATGCAAAAATTGATAGATGGCGACCTTTCTGCTAACAACGGCGGCTGGCAGTGGAGCGCATCGAGCGGCATGGACCCGAAACCTTTGCGAATATTCAATCCGGCGAGTCAAGCTCAAAAATTTGACCCAGAAGGCGAATATATTCGGCACTGGGTTCCAGAATTGCGCCGCGTTGATACTAAAATTTTGCTAACAGGAAATATTTCACCTTTAGAACGCCGACTTCTTCATTATCCGTCTCCAATCGTAGATCACAACGAGCAGCAGCGCAAGTTTAAAGAACTTTACAACCAGCAAAAAAACGCAGATTAGAGGGTTATATTTTTGGCGATAGTTACAAGTAAATTAAGTGGAGTGGATCCGTGGACCTCTCCAGTTAAAAGAGTGTATCCGCTATAATAAACTTAAATAAATCGGAGGTTGAAATGGTAAATCTACAATTAAAACAAATCAGTTTACCCCAGGGCAGAGAGTGCTGTTCCATGATGTCAACTGGCAGGAATTAGAAGCAATTTTAGAAGAGTTGGGAGAACATCGTGGCTCTAGAATAGCTTACAGTCAAGGAACTTTGGAGATTAGGATGCCACTACCAGAACATGAATTCAATAAGGAAATCATTGGCGATATGGTGAAAATATTACTCGAAGAACTTGAAATTGATCGAGAATGTTTTGGTTCTACGACTTTTAAGCGAAAAAGTATGTTACAAGGAATTGAACCTGACAACTGCTTTTACATCCAGAATTATGCTCTAATGATTGGTAAAAAGCGGATAGACTTAACGGTCGATCCGCCGCCTGACTTAGCAATTGAAGTCGCTCTAACTTCCAAAACTCAACTCGATGCTTGCGAAGCTCTGGGAGTACCTGAAATATGGCGCTATGAAAATAAGAAGCTTCTGATTAATGTGCTTCAAGATGGGAAATATGTTGAATCGGAAATTAGTGCGATTTTTCCCAATTTGCCAATTATTGAAGCTATTTCTTAATATTGCGAACAAACCCAAACAGTGGGGACGAGTCAAACTCTCAGATTGTTTCGCCAGTGGGTTAAAAACCAAATACAAAATTGATAGGAAATCCCTAGTTAACGCACTTGCTGTTAAAAAGCAGGCTTCTTGACGATCGCAAAAAAGCCATTTTCTCACAGCCAGCCTCCTAATTCCCTTGTATTTTTAATTTCGCTTTTGGGAAATAGAGAGAGAGTAAGGGTGTTGACCTTGAGCTCGATCGCCCACAAAAATAACATAAGTCCCCTTGTCCCCATAACCGGAAAATTCTACATTGCCCGCAGCAGCATTCGCCGGCAGCACGCAGAAACGCCCCCTCGGCCCCTGAATCATCAAACTCGGAGCTCCAGCGGTTTGTACTGCAATCCGCCAGTAAGGCAAATCCTGCGTTACTTCGATGACGTGGTTCGGTCCTTGGGAGACAAAACCGCAGTCGCCACTATTGTTCGGGCCGCCGGAAACTCCAGAAACTCCCAGCGGTTCGGGAAATCCCGGAGCAATTTGTAGCGGTTGGCTCCGAAGGGCACCGGCATCCGCTAAAATCATTGCCAAGGCTAGGGTCACAATCGGGCTAAACCACAGTTTGCCGTGATCGCCCGGATAATTGATCTTCATATTTCCTCACACAATGACATTTGGTTCTAGTTCTTTGACGGTAGGGGATAATGGCGGTTCCAAACACATTAATCTAAAATAACTTCCGAATTTTTTTATGAATCCTCAAAATAACTTCAATTGGCAGCAAGCGTTCGGAGAACTAAAAGCTAAAGTAGAACGATCGCCGCTCATCACACAAAATTCAGACAGCTATCAAGCCGTCGGAACCTTATACAATCAATTACTGCACAAGTTTCAAAGACTCCCCAAACCGGGGCAGGTGGCAGCCTTTGCCGTCGGAGGGATAATTGTCCTGACAGTCTTCAATAGCGTCGTACAGCTAATTTCATCGCTGATGACTCTTGCCGTTCTGGGAGTGCTAATCTACATAGCGTATAAATTGGCAATTTCCCCCCAGTCTTCAAATACTAACGACAAATAATAGGAATTTCTAAATATGGCTAACCCCACCGCGCCCAGCGGGATCAATCAACCCGATCCGTCTTGGCAAACACAATCCAAGCAAATGCCACTGCTGGTTCGCAGGTGCGGCGCTTGGGCAGTCGAAATTTCGTTAATAGCGGCCAGCGCCCTCGTTCCCTTCAGTATCGGGGCATTGGTCAACAAGGAAACTGAAACCGTGCCGCTCAATTCCTCAGTAGCAGCAGCATCCGAAACCGTCGCCCGTACCTTGGGCATACCCGTGCGCGATCGCAGCCCCAGAGTCGCACCCCTAACTAATCTATTCTGGTCAGGGGCGCTGCTGGCACCGGCAGTTTTAGCGGGGTGGCAACTGTTTTTGCTCGCCAGAACCGGTCAAACTATGCCCAAACGCTGGTTCGGGGTCAAAGTTGTCACAGCGTCGGGTACTCCTCCGGGTTTTGGGCCAGTGCTAATTCGCGAAACTTTAGGGCGCTGGGGAGTGCCTCTGGGCGTCGCTTACGGCATTTGGCGCTTGAGCGGTGCGTTTCCAGATTTGCTGATTTTAGGGGGGCTGAGCGGCTTGGCAGTGCTCGCAGACGGGGCGGTTGCGTGGCGTTACAAACGGCAAGCGGGACACGATCGCCTAGCCAATACTTTGGTGGTCAACGCTCGATCGAATCAACTGTCTGACAATCCTGTCAAGAGTCCTGATTGGACTGAGGAAGACGCGCAGATTGCGGCTTTGGTTGTGACTCCACAAAGCGGCCTGAAAACAAATGCCAGTTTGTGGAATTGGATGCGCCAACACCCAGGCACAACTTTAGTAATAGTTACCGTCTGCAGCGCGGGATTGATTTTAACTTTGTTTGTCGGCACTCTCATCTACACTCAAAGTCAAGCAAATATGCGGGATTCCCGGCAGCGGAACGACGAATTATTTGTGGCTTTAGTTAGCAAATTGTCTCCCACATCGGCTAGCGGGGCATCGGGCAGGCGATCGGCTATTTTGGCTTTGGGGGCGGTGGAAGACTCCCGCGCCGTACCGCTGCTAGCGGATTTGCTAGCTCAAGAAGACAACCGCGCCATGCTGGACGCGATCCAGCAAGCTTTAGTCAGTAGCGGGCCGAAAGCTTTGCCTGATTTGCAGCGATTGAATCAGGCCCTCAGCAACGACCTCGATTCCCTGCGGTTTGGCGGCAAGGCCCCGGAACGCGAGTTAGCGGCCGCCCGCCAGCGAACAGTACAAAGGGCGATCGGCAAAATTCTCACAGTGTATAGCAGCCAACTCAACGGCGCGGATCTGAGCCGCACGGATTTAGCTCAAAGTCCTGCCGGCCCGTCTCAGTTTACTTTAGTTTTAAACAAAGTTGACTTGTCAGGAATTAAACTGAAAAATGCCAATTTAACCAATGCCAGCTTGCAGGGAGCTCGCTTTTACGGCACCGGCGAAGACAGGCGTCCTGGTACATTTGACGATTGGATTTCTGACTTGAGCGGCGCTAATTTGGAAGGAGTAAATTTGGTCGGGGCGTCTTTGAACAGTGCTGTAATGAACCGGACTACTTTTGTGCGCGCTGTCATGAACAAAGCTAATTTGTCAAACGGCAATTTGAATGCAGCTAATTTCAGCAGTGCTATTTTAATTGGAGCCAATTTACAGGAAGCACTGTTAAAAAATGCAAGTTTTACCGGGGCAGATATAGGAAGCGCGAATTTGTCGGGAGCGGATTTATCGGGTGCGCGTTTGGGCAAAGTGAAGGCTCAAGGCTCTCAGTTGTCCTTGACAAATTTGTCTAAATCGGAATGGCAAGGTGCTGATTTGTCCGGTGCTGATTTGAGCGGCGCAAACTTACAAAATGCCGATTTGACTTCGACTAAACTCGCCAACGTGAATTTTAAAGATGCTCGGTTGCAAGATGCGAATTTTCGGAATGCGGAGGTGAGTTCGGTTGATTTTAGGGGCGCGAATTTAGCGGGAGCGAATTTTAAAGGCGCTGTGTTTCAGGGGAAAACAGCTTCGGATCAATTTATTCAAAATCCGACTGGTAGTAAATCCGGTAGATTCCTAGGAGTTGATTTTGGGGAGGTTAAGAATTTAGATAAAAGTCAAATTGCTTACATTTGTTTGCAGGGGGGGATTCATCCGAAGTGCCCGCAGAAGAAGTAAGGATTGGTTGTTAGCGAGTAGGCTAATAAAGTTGAGCAAAGAACAGGTAGGGTAATTATGAGCGTTAAGCGAATCATTTATCTCCTCCTAGCAATTCTGGGGCTTGTGCTGCCTTGGTACTATAACTTGCAGTTTTTTAGCAATGCTGGCTTGCTCGACTTTGTAAACGAGAGTTCGGCTAATCTTGCTGCGAAATCTGTAAGTTTAGATTTGTTTATCGCAACTGTAGCAGAAAGCACTTGGATGTACGCTGAGTCAAAACGATTGGATATAAGTTTTGTAGGTCTGTACATAATTCTGGGTTTGCTTGTTTCGTTTTCATGTGCTTTCCCGCTTTTCTTGTTTGGGCGCGAAACCAAGCTGGAAACATCAAGTTAAGTCTCAAGTTGAATAGTTGTTTAACCGGTTAGTGCCGCGCAGCACAATAATTCGGTGCAGGCGATCGAGGTATTATATAATTTCCGGTAAAATCACCGTTATAGGTTTGTAGTGACGACGGAAGTGTTCAGAATTTTATGAGGATTAAAGTCCTCACTACAAACCAACGTGATGGTTGTCGTTCGAGGTAGCATAATACTAATAGCAATTTCACTCATTTTTTGCTAAAAACTTGTGGCTTGATTTTCGTTCCACCTGCCCAATTTACTACTGCATTGTTTATTAAAATTGCTATTATATCGTTTCCGGTTGTATCGGTATTTTTCAAAGGTTCAAACAGTCCGTTGTCGCGAAACCATAATTTTAGTCAACAGTCAACAGCCAACAGTCAACAATCATGAGGACTGCAACCGGAATTTATATTACGCAATAGCATCCGAACTGGCAAGAGTCTCGAATTGCGCCAATAACATTGCCTCACCATTATTTGGAGTTCCAAAAATTTTAGGTAACTGACCTGTTTGGGCGAGAACTTGTCTCACTTCTCGGTTAGATACATCGGCTAGATTTTTGTTATTTAGAATGGCATTAACCGCAGCGATACCCACACCTTGACCAACTGCAGCGTTGAATTCCACAATTCTGCCGACAGAACAAGCAAACCCTTCAAATCCAGAACAGGGACTGACCACTGCCAGGTTAGGAACGTTTTTAATTAATGCGTGGCGGATGCCAATATTAAAGATAGGGTGTTTAAAACTCAGAGTTTTAAACCATCCTAGACCATTGGCTTTATCGCGAATACCCCGGATGCCTCCCCGTACATCAAAATGATAGCTAAATGTTGCCAGTGCCTCATTAGCAGGTACGCCACCTAAGAGCATTTGGGCGCCAGTTAAAGGTTCTACAACTCCCGTCACATTGCCGACGTGTCTGATATAAAGTTCTGAGGCATAAGTAACAGAAGTAGCGCCCAAACTCCTCAGCCAAGTTGTAACAAATAACATCTCTCTTTGCATATTAGCTGTGGGCTTGCTCCCGCTTCTAGCTAAGGCTTCCGCTTCGCTGGCGGTGACGGCAAATAAAAGTGCATTCCACGAAAGTCTATCATTTGGAAGTATGGCTATATTTCCCTCATCTAAAATTGTGCCGCTTTCAGAAAAAGATAGTTTTACTCCTCTAAAGGAGTGGTAAGCTACAGACAGAGCCGGCGAGCGTACATCGATGTAATCGTTACCCGCCCACAGAGTTTTGAGATTTCCTTGGGTGTCGATCATTTCCCGCCGGAGTTCTTCTGCTAGTTTGGCATCCTTGTCGGCTGCGTAAAGCAAAAATTTTTGACTCTCTGCATCGGCCCGGTTTGTGAAGCGTTTTAGATAAATATAATCGAATTCTTTCAGTGCTCTTGCACTGAGTCCTTGGGTTTCAAAAACGAGGGTGACTGGAAGTTCTGAGTTAGGCAGACCCAATGTTTCAAATCCCTTCAGCTTTCTTACACCGGCAGCTTGAGCTAATTCGGCATTGACAGTGGCATCAATAAATTGCTTGCCGGCATAAACTACGCCTTGAGAGGTGGTTATACTGGCAATTTTTTGACCTTCTTTAGTAACTGATTTAATTTCTACTTTGCTGAGGAGATCTGCCCCAGCTTGTACCAGCATTTCTTTCAGCGCTGCACTGGCTTTGCGGGGGTCAAGTGCAATTGCCTTAACGCCGGATTTTTGTAAAAATTCTTTATAGATTGTCGCCGGTGAACCAAAGGTATCTACCTTTAAAGATTGTTGAAGTTCTTCACTAATCTGACTTCTATCTAAATAAGCAAGACCGCCTCTTACCAAATGCCCGCCAATTCCTTCTTGCAAGCTTGCTTTCGACATCAGTAGAATTCGCGGATAACGCTTTGTTCGGCGCAGATATTCTCTGGAGGCAGAGATAACAGCTAGAACTCCTGGAACTTCATCACCAAAACAGATGATATCGTAAGAACGCAGATCCATGACCATTATTTAATAACCTCTGTTGATTTTAATTTTTTGGAGCTGCATCTCAATGTTTGCCGTCAAACTCTCTGTTTTTCCAAACTCTAGCTCGCTGTTTCCTGATTTTTGCGATAAATATTCACACATTCCTGGATGCAGCAACCCGGTTTTTTCCTGAAAATCTTTCGTTGAGGACGATCGATCTCGGTTGCAAAACCCGGTTTCTGAGCGTCTGGAGTCGGTCAGTCTGGTACTCTTGATTGCCATCAGCTCAAATTATCAGGATCTATCCCCAACTCCCGCAATCGCTGAGCTAGTCGATCGGAACGTTCAGCCAATCGATCGGCGCGCTGCGATTCCTGTTGGGCGCGCTGCGATTCCTGTTGAGCGCGCTGCGCTGATTCTTTCACCTGTTCTTCAGGAGTCAGATAACGTTTTCCATCGGCATCATACCAATACAACCACTCCCTTGTCACCCCAGAATAACTTCCCCTTTCACAACCAATACCTAAACCAATTTCAGGCATCCAAACTGGATTTCCTGGCTGTAGTTCATACTTTCCATTAACTAACTTGTGTACTTCTAAACGGGGTTTACGACGGCGGCGGGAAGAATAAATGACGTAATAAAGTACGCCTAAAGCTTGATATTCCTCCAACTTTGTGCTGTATTCCTTGCGATAAGTTGGGGAAACTACTTCCAACACAAAAGTCGGCAAAACATTTTCATCCCACAGCACGTAACTGGGACGCAATTCTTCATCATAAAACCTTTCTACACCTAAACTCAAGAAAGCATCGGGCACAATGGCAGGTTTATCCGGGTGATGATAAATACCCATATCTATGCCAAAAAACCAGTCCATGCGTTCTGCCCAAAGTATGAGCAATATTGCTTTTAACAAGCCTGATATTAATTCTTGCAGTTCGTTATCCACAGGCGTTTCATCTGAGTCTGGTAGTTCATCGGCTGAGGGCCAGTGCCTCGGAAATTTGTAATCTAACATGGCGGCTTTCCTCAAAACTCATTAATATTATACCGTTGATTTGTTGAGCGATAGTATCTATTGAACCAACCGCGAAGACGCGAAGCAAAAGAAGAGAATATGATAGGGAATTTTGACTTAGTTAATCTGAATAAATTTTTGTAAAATATTTGCTGCGACTTACACGATCGACTAAACTATGTCTAACGAGTCGGTTCTAATGGGGAGCAGCCGTTAGAGGAAACGGGGAAAGTTCGGTGCAAGTCCGGCGCTGTCCCGCAACTGTAATGAGAGTCATGTCGCTTTCTGAGTCAGGATGCCCGCCGATGTGTTAATTTACATAGTCTCATCTGCGAGGTTCAGCGTGAAGACCAGAAATCGGAAATTGGTCAGCTTGGGATTGATGGCTGGCTTGAGTTGTTATATTGTCCTGGGTTCGGCAACGCCCGCCGCAGCTATGCACATTTCGGAAGGTTTTTTGCCTGTGCAGTGGGCTGCATTTTGGTGGATGGTGGCGCTGCCTTTTTTTGCAGTAGGTTTGCGATCGATTACTCGGATTACAAAAGAACACCCGGAACTTAAACTATTGCTTGCTTTGGCGGGTGCGTTTACTTTTGTGCTTTCTGCTTTAAAAATTCCCTCGGTAACGGGCAGTTGTTCTCACCCGACGGGTACTGGTTTGGGCGCAATTTTGTTCGGCCCTTCGGTGATGGCTGTATTGGGGGCTTTAGTCCTGCTGTTTCAAACGTTACTGTTAGCGCATGGTGGCTTGACAACGCTGGGAGCGAATATGTTTTCGATGGCGATTGTCGGCCCTTTCGCTGCCTATTTTATCTATCAATTGCTGTTGCGAACTGGTAGCCAGCGGGCGGCAATTTTTTGTGCGGCGGCTTTGGCAGATTTGCTGACTTATGTAACTACTTCGATTCAATTAGCCTTAGCTTTTCCGGCTGCCAGTGGCGGTTTTATGGCTTCGTTTCTCAAGTTTGTTGGCATCTTTGCTATCACTCAAGTACCCCTGGCTATTAGTGAGGGATTGCTGACTCTATTGGTTTGGAATTGGCTGCATTCTTACGGAAAGCCGGAGTTGGAAACTTTGAAATTATTGAGACAGGAGTCATAAACTGTGAATCAAAAGCCTACAAAAAATCACCAATCTACTTCGCGGCAAAATTGGCTGTTGGCTGGCGCTGTGATTGTTCTGGCAGCGTTTCCTCTCGTTTTTGTGCGGGGTGAATATGGCGGTGCCGATGACCAAGCTAAGAAAGCAATTACGGAAATTCAACCGGGTTATAAACCTTGGTTCAATCATTTGTTTGAGCCGGCTAGCAGCGAAATTTCCAGTCTATTGTTTGCGTCTCAAGCGGCGATGGGGGCTGGCGTAGTTGGGTACGTCATTGGGTTGTATAAAGGCCGATCGCAATCTCGGCAGCAGTCTGATAATAAATCGTCGGAATGAACCATCAGATCGATAGTCTGGCTTATACAAATCGCTTGCGGGGGTTGCCGCCATCTCACAAGTTATCCTTTGCGATCGCCCTTTTAATTCTGTCTCTCGTTTCTGGGGCGATCGTCCAATTGTCGATCGCCCTTTGGTTGGCCGTCTGGATCGTGGTCTATGCGGGTATTCCGGGAAAACTCTATTTGCGGTTGCTGTCGCTACCGTTGATGTTTTTGCTGACAAGTTTGCCTGCTTTGGCGCTAGGTGCGGTTGCGGGCGATCGTATCCCTGCAATTGGGTGGGATATTTGGCAAGGTTGGGGCATTAGCATTAGCACTTTTTATCTGTATGTGAGTCGCACCGGCATATACCAAGTGAGCTTGCTATTTGCCCGCGCCTTCGCATCGACAAGCTGTATGTATTTCATCCTCTTGACGGTTCCATTTACCGAAATTTTGCACATTCTCAGACAATTACGCTGTCCAGAGTTGGTCACAGAACTGCTATTACTAATGTATCGGTTTATTTTTAGCTTATTGGCGATCGCCGATGAACTTTGGATTGCTCAAAACTCGCGTTGTGGCTACCGCACTTGGAAGCTGGGAATGCACAGTTTAGGTATTTTAATCGGGCAATTGCTTCAGCGAACTTTGGAAAACTACCGTCAAGTATCGCTGAGTTTAGCGTCGCGCGGCTTTAATGGAGAATTGCGCGTTTGGAATTCTTACCCTTATAAACCTTCGCGAAGATATACATTTGAAGCTTTGTTTGGTTGCACGGTTTTAAGTTTGTTAAGTGTCGTATTTCACCGCTAAATTTATTGTTGGGACTTAGCATGGGGGCCCAGAAACCGGGTTTTTTACGAAAATACTTCGTTAGAGAATCGCAGATTCAGTAGAAAACCCGGTTTCCGATCGCCGGTGCGTCCAGGAATATTGTTGATAGTTCTCGTATTCTCGTTAGTTTAGAGGGCCGGATTTGAATAAGGGCGATCGCACTTCCTGCAACAGCTATTACAAATATGACTTTTATGAACTTAATTAATGAATTATATGAATTGACATGAACAGTAGTTGAATCAATAATTACAGTATCAAAATACATAAAAAAGTCATGTATCAAGATACTAACAAAAGAAACAGCCCGCCGCCCATTGTTTTTATTATTGCCATCGGCTTAATTGGGTTGGGCGCATACAAGTTCCTTCCCGGTTTATTGAATGCCAAAAATTCAAATACACCTCCATCGAAATCGACATCTACATCTACATCGGCCCCCATCGCATCGGGAGCGATCGCCAACCGTATCAGTTTAGGAAATCAGATATTGGTGACATCCCAAACAACACCTGACAAACAAGCAGGAGTTCAAGCTTTTGCTGAGGGAAATTACCAAGCTGCCACCCAATATTTTCAGAAATCGCTGCAACAAAATCGCAACGACCCAGAAACCATTATCTATTTGAATAATGCCCGATCCAGCACGGGTTCTTCCTTGAAAATTGCTGTCAGCGTCCCCATTGGTAGCAACCCCAATGTCGCCCAAGAAATCCTTCGAGGTGTTGCCCAAGCTCAGGATGAAATCAATACTAGCGGTGGCATCAATGGCGCAAAACTGCAAGTAGAAATTGTCAACGATGACAACAGTCCAGAAGTGGTCAGAGAATCTGCAAAAACATTGACCCAAGATCCGACTATACTAGCAGTAATTGGACACAATGCTAGCAACGCATCTCTCGAAGCTGCTCCGATATATCAGCAAGAACAACTGGTAATGGTGACACCGACGAGCTTTGCCAATAATCTCTCAGGATTTGGCAGCTACATATTTCGCACAGTCCCCAATATTAGCGTAATGGCAGCTCCCTTAGCCGAATATGTAGTTAAAACAGAACGCCAAACTAATATTGCGGTTTGTTATGACTCCCAAGCACCGGATAACATATCCTTTAAAGATGAATTTGTGGCATCTCTTACTGCTGCTGGAGGCAAATTAGTTCCCACTGTTTGCGACTTTTCATTACCCTCTTTTAATCCCGACAATGCCCTGGCAGATGCTGTCAGCAAAGGTGCACAAGGATTGATGGTAGCACCCCACATCGATCGCATTGACCGTGCGATTTCTCTGGCTCGCAGCAATCGAGGCAAATTGCGACTCTACGGCAGCACTACGCTCTACACCTTTCAAACTTTAAAAGACGGACAAAAAGACGTTAACGGGCTTGTTTTGCCCGTTCCCTGGCATCCTGAAACTAATCCCGGTAGCCGTTTCCCAGAAAATGCCCGCCAGCGTTGGGGAGGCATTGTGAATTGGCGAACAGCAACGAGTTTTGATGCGACTCAAGCTGTCATCGCTGGCTTGCGGCAAAGCAATACGCGGGAAGGGTTGCAACAAGCACTCAGAAATGCGAGTTTTTCGGCAGCAGGATCGAGCGAGGATGTGAAGTTTTTGCCCACGGGCGATCGGGCTGGTAAGCCGATTTTAGTACAAGTTAAACAAGGAGGAAGCACTGGCTATAACTTTGTCCCGCTGCGGTAACTTTGTTAAGTGCGATCGCACTCACATCTTGCACATTCTCAATCAGTCTTTCAGGGGCGGGCTCTCCTGCCCAAACCCTACTCCCCCCAATAAAATTCCCTCTTTGTGGAACAGGCATCTTGCCTGTTTCTTAGCATGATTAAAATCTAATTTTCTGTTGAATTAGCCAAATTTTTAATATAAAATGAAATGAGTAGATGAAAGGAGAGCGTTGTGTATGATGATCGCGCCAGTTGAAACCAAAACCTACACGGCTGAGGAATATCTAGAATTGGAAATCAATTCTCAGGAGCGGCATGAATTCATCAATGGGGAGATTGCTCTGATGGCTGGCGGCACACCGGCTCACAATGAAATTACCACTAATTTAGTTGTTGCGCTGAAACTGGCATTAAAAGGGAAACCATATCGGACTTTTAGTTCGGATCAGCGGCTTTGGGTTCCGCAGCTTAATAATTATACTTACCCGGATGTGATGGTGGTAGCGCGCCCGATAGAGCTGCAATCTGGACGGACGGATACAATTACTAATCCGCTGCTCATTGCTGAGGTGCTATCTAAAGATACTAAAGCTTATGACCGCGATGAAAAGTTTGCTGCTTATCGCACTATTCCTAGTTTTCAGGAATATTTATTAATCAATCAATATCGGCTACAGGTGGAGCAATATTCTAAAACTGATGCGAATAAGTGGATTTTTTCGGAATATAGCTGTATGGGCGATCGGCTGACATTAACCTCTATTCCTGCGGAAATTTCGCTGGCAGATTTGTATGAAAATATTGACTTTGGTGAATAGGCGGACGGTTTTTTGTCAAATGTTCCAAATAGTGGTAATATTCCCGTATATCGATCGGCTCTGATGGAGAACAGCCATCAGACGTAAGGGGGAAAGTTCGGTGCGAATCCGGCGCTGTCCCGCAACTGTAATGAGATCATTGCATCTCTGAGTCAGGATGCCCGCCGATTTGTTTACCTGTTGTTTTTCATCTGCGAGGTATGGATGATGGTGAGTTTATTATTTTTAAAATTATTGGGTTGGGGTTTTTTAACAGCAGATATCAGCAGATAAACACAGATGAACGCTGATGTAATTCGATCTGTGTTCTGAAACGTATATTATTTTAAGGGAAAAGAAATGCGAATCGAAGATAGTGTTTGGCAGGGTAGTTTTGGCTACTGGCAAAACTTGTTTATTCACCAGAATATTTTGCCCATCGGACATACTGCTTGGAATGGCTTTTTGCATGAAGGACGAGGCTTGGTTGCTTGCAAAATCAATACTCCCATTAACGGCTATGTGAATTGGAGCGTAGATACTATCAAGTACGAGCTGCAATTTATTTCGCAATTGCACGCAACTGCTTATTTGCAACAACTAGAACTAGAGGAAAACGCTGTTTCAAATCTGCTCCAAATCATTGATAACTACGAACCCAAGGCAGCAATTATATTTTTGTCGATCGCCAACGGTCAGATTGATATCAATTTGTTGCAAAAGTTGGCAATTTCTCCTGTTGAGTGCTATGAACAAGTATGCAAGCGCTGGGAAGAATTTCAACTCTGCCCTACATCCTAAAACTTACTAAATTTTCCGAATGCCGCAGCCAAAATCAATCGAAATTTCCAAGGTAACTCGCTACCAAAATGCAGCGCTTAATTACTATTTGGGCCTGACAGATTCGCCCTACCTTCACTACGGCTATTGGGAAACCCTACCTGTGCCCGCTGACGAACTAACGATCGCACGATTGCGCCTAGCTCAGCAAGCTTATACTGTAAAACTGTTGGATGCAATCCCCAAAGGCACTCATACTATACTGGATGTGGGCTGCGGGATTGGCGGAAATGCGGCTTATTTGCTCGATCGAGGTTTTGCAGTCGAAGGGCTCGCACCCGATCCGTTTCAACAGCAGCGCTTTCTTAAGTGTACGGGCGATCGGGCAATCTTCCACCTCACGAGGTTTGAAGACTTCAAAGCAACCCATTTCTACGATCTTATTCTCTTTAGCGAAAGTAGCCAGTATATGTCGGCTGTTGATATTGCTAACGGTGCCGCCAAAATCCTCAATCAGGGCGGTTACGTTTTGCTGGCCGATATGCTGCGATCTAATGCTAATTATAAAGAGGGAATGTTCTCTAATTGTCATGTTGTTACGGAACTTCATGCAGCATTAAAGCAGGCTGGATTCACTTTAGTAAAAACTGAGGATATTTCCGCCCATATTTTGCCAACAATCGATTTGTATGTCGATACTTTCCGCAGGTATGGACTGAATACGATGATCTATGTTGCAGATTTAATTGCGATAACAGTTCCGCCCGTCCACAAATTCCTGCGCTGGATATTTCGCCGCTGGTTCAAGAAGTTGGTGGTTGAAGGATTGGAAGCGGGCCAACTTTTTGAGAAACATCTCTGTTATGAAATGCAACTTTGGCAGTTGTCAAAATCTGATCGAGGCTGACACAAATATAGCAATCCTAAATCATTTGTGAATTTTTTACTTCCTCCCCTTGATAAGGGGAGGGTTGGGGTGGGGTAAAAAGTTGACGACTCCTGCAAGGATTGCTATACAATGGAAATCGGTAATCGGTAATTGGAGGCATAGCCTCCGGGTATTTATTCTCAGGCAGAGCCTGGGAACAAGGCTATAGCAAAACCATTTGATTTGTAAACAATGGATTCAATCATCACAAACGTTTCAGGTTGTTCTACATTCACGACTCAAATAGACTTGCTATATCAAACATGACAACAACTATTAACGCCAAAAATATAACGCTCGGTGAAGTAAGTCAATTTTTGAAATTCCAAGAGCAGCTTAATAATGACACGTACATAAATTTTTTATCCTTAGAATCCTTAACAGAGATAGAACAGTTAGAAATCGCCCAAATCCGCAACGATTTTCGCGAATACCTCTCAGTGGAAAGAGTCTCTGAAGGACTGGTACAAGCTTTAACTACGTTTCCCTTAATGCGATTGGCTGGGTTCTACCGCCGCCCAATCAAGATGAGTCTAGAACAAGACATTGCTAACATAACTATAGAAGATGAAGACACAACGATTACAGGCAGATTTGACATTTTAGCAATCAATAAAGAGAAACAAATTGCCGCTGATATACCATTTTGGATTTTAGTAATAGAATCTAAAAATAGTCTAATTGCTCCCCGCGCTGGTTTGCCCCAATTTCTAAGTTACGCCTCTAAAAGTTTAGAATATCAAGAGTCTGTTTGGGCGCTGGCGACTAGCGGAGAGTTTTATCAGTTCGTCAATATCCGCAGAGGAAATCCCCCAACCTATCAGCTAATGCGATTTTTGACTTTGATGGAACCCGAACCTTCAGTTTTGTTGCTGCAAGTTTTAAAAGCTATTTGTAAGCTATAGCAGAAGGAAGAAGAAGGACTAAAGTCGTTAGTACAAACATAAAAAAAGAGGCAGAGAAAATTCTCCGCCTCCAATCTGCAATGACTGCTAACCTAAAAGTTAGATTAGCCAGCCAATACTTTTTAGTAGCCTCTGGTGTTAGGCTTGTGCACGATGAAGCTCAGCACTTGGCACTGCTTCACGTTGTCAAAACCCATGACGCGGATGTAGCAAGTAGGATTATCTTGACGGCAAGCTTGAACTTCTGTCATGATTTCATGGACGCTGCGAGCACCAAACAAAGGCAACTTCCACATAGTCCAGTAGCGCATTTCAGCAGCAGAGGTTTCGTTGAATTCTACGCCGGGAATGTAGCCTTGATCGAGGATGTACTGGAGTTGCTTGGCAATTTGCGCGTCTGTCAGCGGCGGCAAATAGGACAGAGTTTCGTAACGACGCTCTTTAGGTAAAGTCTTCATTTTTTGTATCTCTAAGGTGTGTGTTCGATCGACAAGTGCGATCGATTAACTCGACAAATTATCCAGATTCGGTTCAGAATCTATTGATGTTTCAGGATGACTGCTAGAAACAGACCAATTAAGTTGCGTAGTTCGCTCTAAATGCTGGCGTCTGTGTTCCATATTCGCCTGTTGAATGCCAGTACAAACCATTTCTGGCAAAAATTCCGTCACATCGTGAGCCAGATACTCTCGCACAGTCATGATCCGAAAGCCTAAATCTTGATTTTCCAAAAGCAACTCTTGAATATAAGCTTCTCCATCTTGGATTTTGCCCTTAGTGGAAAAGTCGTTCAACCAGATTGCCAGAGGAGGATTGGTTTCGCTCAACTGAGCGACCACCATCCGCACGGATTGATAGGTTAGGTAACTTGCCAGCACCTTAGCGGTGTCTTTCGCAACTTGTTTGAGATCCATTTTGACCCCAGCCCCCTCAAATTTTAGATTTTGGATTTTAGATTTTGGATGCAAACTTACTTGTAAATCTTCTTCAAAGATAAAGACTTCCCAGCAAGTTTGCGACCTAAAACCTAAAATCTCAAACCAAAAATCCTTAAAGGGTATCCATTGCCTCGAACTCAAACTTGATTTCTTTCCAGAGTTCGCAAGCAACAGCGAGTTCAGGAGACCATTTGCAAGCTTCGCGGATCACGTCGCCGCCTTCGCGCATCAAGTTGCGGCCTTCGTTACGAGCTTGGACGCAAGCTTCCAAAGCAACGCGGTTAGCAGTTGCACCAGGTGCGTTGCCCCAAGGGTGGCCCAAGGTGCCGCCGCCGAACTGCAAGCAGGAGTCGTCGCCGAAGATTTCCACCAAAGCCGGCATGTGCCAGATGTGGATACCACCAGAAGCAACCGGCATGACACCGGGCATGGAGGCCCAATCTTGGGTGAAGTAAATACCGCGGCTGCGGTCTTCTTCGATGTGGTCTTCGCGCATCAAGTCTACGAAGCCCATCGTGATGCCTTTTTCGCCTTCGAGTTTACCCACAACTGTACCGGAGTGCAGGTGGTCACCACCGGACATCCGCAAGCACTTGGCAAGCACGCGGAAGTGGATACCGTGGTTTTTCTGACGGTCGATAACGGCGTGCATGGCGCGGTGAATGTGCAGCAAAATACCGTTGCGGCGGCACCATTTAGCCAAGGTGGTGTTTGCAGTGAAACCACCGGTCAGGTAGTCGTGCATGATGATTGGGGTTTTGATTTCCTTAGCGAACTCAGCCCGCTCCATCATTTCTTCGCAGGTAGGGGCAGTTACGTTGAGGTAGTGACCCTTGACTTCGCCGGTTTCTGCTTGGGCTTTTTCAATAGCTTCTTGAACGAACAAGAAACGATCGCGCCAGCGCATGAACGGTTGCGAGTTGATGTTTTCGTCGTCTTTTGTGAAGTCCAAACCGCCGCGCAGAACTTCGTAAACGGCACGGCCGTAGTTCTTAGCAGACAGACCCAATTTAGGCTTAATTGTACAACCCAGCAAAGGACGGCCGTACTTGTTCAATTTGTCCCGCTCAACGGTAATACCGTGAGGAGGGCCTTGGAAGGTTTTCAGGTAAGCAATGGGAATCCGCAAGTCTTCCAACCGCAGAGCGCGCAGAGCTTTGAAACCGAACACGTTACCGACCAAAGAGGTCAGCAAGTTGGTGACGGAACCTTCTTCAAACAAATCCAAAGGATAGGCAATGAAGCAGATGTATTGGTTGTCTTCACCAGGAACTGGCTCGATGTCGTAGCAGCGACCTTTGTAGCGGTCGAGGTCGGTCAGGAGGTCAGTCCAAACAGTCGTCCATGTACCTGTAGAAGATTCAGCAGCCACAGCAGCGCCTGCTTCTTCTGGGGGAACTCCCGGCTGCGGTGTGACGCGGAAGGCAGCCAAAATATCTGTATCTTTCGGCGTGTAGTCCGGCGTGTAATACGTTAGTTTATAGTCTTGAACTCCGGCTTTATACCCAGCCTTTGATTGAGTTTGGGTTTGCGCGTAAGCCATATCTCGCTTCCTAGTATTCGCTTAATTTTTTTGCCCGATCGCAGGCTGTTAAAAATATATCAACAAAGTGTCACTCTCAAATTTTAATATTCTTTTAATCATCATAAGTATTATTTATTTTGCTTTACATTAGGCAAATATTTGTAACATATCTTATGAAAAGCCAGCGGCGAAGGATGCAGGAGGAAAGGCTGGGGATCGCAGAGTGGGGAGGAATTTCGAGCGAGCGAAAGATATTGTGCAGCGAGCCGAACAGCGGATCAATACGGTTTATGTAAAGAATTTAATACTTAAAAATCAGAATTGGTAATGGGTAATGGATCAGGGCTAAGTAGTTAGAAATACCTAAAGTTGTGGTTGGTAGTTGAGATCGATCTCAACAGCAATCCAGTATGCAATCTAAAATCCAAAATCCACAATCTAAAATCTAAAATCCCGTGACTTCCAGACCCTCAACTCAAAAATCGACAGCATACCACATAATATGGACAGGACTTGTGCAGCAAGAGCAAGCTCGTTTCTCAAACCAAATCCGTCGTTACAGCCATTTAACCTCGCTGAAAACCGGGTTTCGGTGTTAGCTGCGCGTAAGTCTACTATGGATATTTAGCCCCATTTTTACTCTGGTTGTGCCTCACCCCCCTTCAAAAGCCGTCCACTGCATCAATCCAGATTGCCCAAGGCCCTACCCTCAGACTTGGGGCAACAATTTTTGTCATAGTTGCGGGGCTCCGCTGCGGCTAAAAAATCGCTACGTGCCTCTAGAAAGCCTCGGTTCCGGGGGCTTTGCAGCAATTTTCACAGTCTGGGACACAGAAACTGAAACCGAGCGCGTCCTGAAAGTGTTGCTCGAAACTTCCGCGAAAGCGCTGAAACTGTTCGAGCAAGAAGCTTGGGTTTTAGCACTTTTGCGGCACCCTGGCGTCCCTAGAGTCGAGCCTGACGGTTATTTTCACGTCCAAACACAAAATTTTGCAGGCGGGGATGGAAATCCTGCGGCGAAGCGACTGCCTTGTTTGGTAATGGAAAAGATTCACGGCAAAACTTTAGAAGAGGTTCTCGACGAGCACCCTCAAGGATGTCCGCAGGAATGGGTGTTTAGTTGGCTGAGTCAAGCTGTGGAAATTTTAGAGGAGTTGCACAGGTGTCAGATTATTCACCGCGACATTAAACCCTCAAATTTGATGCTGCGAGACCCGGAATCGCCCCAAGTTTTGCTAAGCAAGGGTTTGGGCGGACTGCAATTGGTGGCGATCGACTTTGGGGGAGTTAAACAGATGGGCGGTGTCGAATCCGTGGGGAAAGATTCTCGGAGTTCGACGCGGTTGATTTCGCCCGGGTACAGTCCGCCGGAACAAATTGTGGGAGGCGGTGTCGTGCCGGCGACGGATTTTTATGCGCTGGGGCGGACTTGCATTCACTTGCTGACGGGGAAGTATCCGGCGGAAATTGAAGATCCGATGACGGGAGAGTTGCGGTGGCGTCACATTGTATCGGTGAGCCCGCCTTTTGCGAATTTGTTGGACGATATGGTGCGATCGAATGTACAGCAGCGTCCGGCGACTGCGGGCGAGGTTCGGGCGCGTTTGCAGGAGATTTATGCTAGGAGTAAGGGCAAAATCGCCATAGCCCCAATGGGTCAAGCTATTTTAGAATTCTGTCGGCAAATAGTGGTGGCAGGGGCGCAAAAAACGGCAAGTTTGACGGTTTTGCTGTTCGGCGCGATCGCTCAAATCGTGGTAGCTTCTCTGGATACCGGCTGGGAAATGGTGCTCGGTGCCGTTGGTGGAAGTGCGGGGGCGATCGGCGGTTTGGTTTTGGCCTATGCTTCGCCTATTGGCCCGGAAATTGCCCGTTTTCTGAATGAAGGTTTGCAGCAATTAATTCCTAATATGACTTTCGCTGTCGGGCCCGAAGTGCTGCTGTTTGGGTTGGCGGGGTTCGGAACTGCGATCGGTTTGACGGATGCGGGGAGTTTTCGCCAGCAAAAACAGTATTGGCTGTCTGGATTGATGGGAGCTCAGGGTTATTTGTTGGCGGGTTTGTGCTGGATGGAAGCAACAGCTTCTAGTGGTGTGCAGGGGGTTATTTTGGGAGCTTTTGCGATCGCCTCTTTGACTGTGGGAATGGGTTTGCGGAGCCATCAATTAGTTCACGCTTTGGTAGTGGCTGTTTTCTCTACGGGAATGTTTCTGTTGCTGAATGCTTGGAACATTTTTCCGGGGAGTTTCTTTGGGATTTTGTCACTGTCTAACGTTACCTTCGGCTGGCTGCAAGTTTGGGGTTCAATTGTGTTTTTTGGTTTGTTGGGAAGTGCGATCGGGCTTTGTTTGGGAGTGAGTCATTATTTAGTTGTGCCCGTGCTCAGGTGGTTGGGCTGGCGCTAGGAATTAACACCAAATCACTATGCTAATCGAGTCGTTATCAATTAAGTCTGTCTCAAGATTTTCAATGGTTGGTGCTCTGGCGATCGCCCTTGTCCTCAGCAGCCCCAATCTAGCCAAAGCCGAATCGCGAGAACAAGCCGTCGATCGATTGACCGATTTCTTATTCTACAGGGTTAATCCTCAGTTAAACAATCGCAAACTCCAACCGGGCGATCGCGAATATAGCAATCAATGGCGGAGATTGCGCGAAGCGATCGATCCGCGAGTCAAGTCGGTACAAGAAGTCTGCTTTAGGTCCGCCCCAGGAGATACAGGATGGGAATTCACGACAATTAACGGCGAAACCTACGAACAAACCTACGATTTACTTGCAGATACAATTTTTTACAGTCGCCATCCTCAACGAACCGGACAGCAAATTCCCAAAAGCGATCGGATCGGCATTAGTGAATGGTCAGCAATTCGACGCGAAATGTATATTTCCAATTGTGGACTGTGAGACTCGATCTCCTTACACCGCAGCATCGATCGAATATAACTCCTATAGTAGAGGTCATCTCTACACAACTCTGTAAAAAGAAAGGTTTTAAACCAAAGAGTATGAAAAGTTGGATATGCGATCGCAATCTTGTTACAACCAGAATTATTGCACCCTTGATGGGACTAATCGCCATTGGACATACAAGTTTGGCGGATGCTGCCCCGCAGCCACAATTTCCCAGCATAAATAGTGCAAACATCGATACAACAAGTAAAAAAAATTACCTGAATAATCCCGAAGAAAATTTAACAATCGAGGTTTTAAATAAAAAAGTTCAAGTCAGCCTTGAAAATTCTGTAAATGCCCCTGGAAAAATACCTCTTCAACAAGGTATGCCATACGAAGAGGCGCGTCAAATCCTAATTCAACAACGGTGGCAGCCCAGCTTACAGGGTCAACCCAACCTCAGAGATCGTTCGGTTAAAGAGCTATTTGATTTGGGATATAAAGAAATTAAGGATTGTTCTGGTACAGGAGAGGGGCCTTGTCGTTTTGAGTTTATCAATCAACAAGGAGAACTGCTAGTTATAGTCGCTACGACAAGAGGTTCGGAAAATACAAAACGTTTTGTGAGGAATTGGTGGATTGAGAAAAAGACAGATAGCAATCAACAAAACTCGTCATCAAACATAATTCAAGAAGGTCGTTATTGGTTGGGAGGTACGGATCAGGGTTTAGAGGTCAAGGGAAAACAATATCGATATTATGACGAGTCTAATATCGAGCGACCGTGGCAACCTTTCTCTGAGTTAAAATATATCAAAAAAGGCGTTGTGTTTGATGGTAAAAATTATTGGTGTTTATCTACTCTCGCACCTCAAACAGGAGTAAGTTATTGTTCTAGAGATGGATGGCAACAAAAGATTGATCGCCAGCTATATCGGGGAAATTCATAATTTTTATTGGGTTTAATCGTGCTAACTAAATCACTTTCAATTAAGTCAAAATCGAAGTTTTTAGGGGTGTGTGCATTAGCTATATTCCTTGTACTCGGTGGTTCCAATCTAGATAGTGCTACAGCGCGCGATTATGAATCACGCACTCAAGCTGTGGATAGGTTTACGGATTGGTTTTTTTATAGAGTGAATCCTCAATTAGGAGGTCGCAAATTGCGAGCGGACGATTCTTCCGTCTACATCCGCGAATGGAATGCTATTCGCAATACAGTCGATCGAGAAATGATTGCTACACCAGGAGATTGCGTCGGTGATGCTTTCTGGGACTTCGATTATCGTTCTCACGGGCGATCGCTCGATCGGATTGCAGATACAATTTGGGATATCCGCGATCCATCGGGTGACAAAACTCGTGCAGATGTTTCTCAACAAGAATGGCAGAAGCTTCGTAATTCAATAATTAGAGAGCATTTTTGCTATTAATTTGCAACTTTTTTCACCCCAAATTAAAGAATAAAGCACAACCGCGACCTCAGTTACAAATATTATTAAAACACAGATATAACATGTAAGCTGTTCGACATTCAAACTGCACTATTTGTGAGCCTGACCCCATACTGCAAAAGGTTGAGGCAATAAATTTAAATGACTAACAGCTTACCATTAATTGTACTATTATCGCTCAGTTAAGTTTAACATTAGTCGGTGAAATTCCCGGAAAGACACCAATGGGAACAAGAAAATTTATTCGGTTCAAAAATGTTGGCTTTGCCGTAGCTGGACGAGAAGGCAGGTAGGATTGTGTTGTAAAACGTCCCGCAGAAGAAGAACCTTGAATCAACTTAATTATCCAGGAAGATTTGGGTTGAGAAGGGGACTTGAAAAATCAGGGGTTGATTGTTTGGCCTGCTGAGGGAATGCAAAGTTATATTAGCGTATACAATTTATATAATTTTCTCATCTTACTCTTAGTCCCCCTCTCCTGGAACTAAAGTTTGACTCTTAAGCGATTTCAATAGCAAAATGATAAATAATATAACCTGCGATCGCCCGGATTTGATATCATAAGTAATAGCAGGAGATAATATTATATTTTTGCACTAAAATGTCAGTCACGACTCATCAATTAATTCAGTGGAAACAACAACGGCGACCAATTGTCGCGCTGACAGCTTATGATTATGCGATCGCCCAACTGGTAGATCGAGCAGGCGTAGATATCATCCTAGTCGGCGATTCCTTCGCAATGACAGTCTTAGGCTACGAAACAACCTTGCCCCTCACCCTAAATGAAATGCTGCACCACGCTAAAGCAGTGCACCGTGGAGTTAAACAAGCATTAATTGTGGTCGATTTGCCGTTTTTGACTTACCAAGAAAGTCCTCAGCAAGCCCTGCACTCGGCGGGGAGAGTTTTGAAAGAAACAGGCGCTCAAGGTGTAAAATTAGAAGGTGGATATCCAGCAATGGCGGTCACAGTTTCGCAGCTAACTTCCGCCGGAATTCCGGTGATGGGACACGTCGGCTTAACTCCGCAGTCGGTACACCAACTCGGCTACAAAAAACAAGGAAAAACAGCCGAAGCAGCCGATCGCATCATAGCAGAGTCGATCGCGCTTCAAGAAGCAGGTGCCTTTGCGATCGTCTTAGAACACATTCCCGCCGACTTAGCCGCTCAAATTACCCAAAAATTAACTATTCCCACCATTGGTATCGGCGCCGGGCCGCACTGCGACGGTCAAGTTTTAGTTACTTCCGATTTATTGGGACTTTCCGAAAAACAACCACCTTTTGCGAAAGCTTACGCCAATTTGCGAGAAACAATTACCCAAGCTGTGAAAGATTATTCCCTTGAAGTTAGAGAAGGCAAATTTCCCGAATAGGTTGTTAGTGAGGGCTTCAACCCTTAAAAAGGAGGAATAAAATCCTCACTACAAACCTAATTTACACTTTCGGCTGGCCCTCTTCCTCTTTATCCTTCTCAACAGGTTCAGCCTCAGATTGACCAACCCCTTCCTTAAAACTCCGCAGCGTTTTGCCCAACGCATTTCCTAACTCAGGAATCTTCTTGGGGCCGAAAATTAGTATGGCCACCACCGCAATAATGCCCATTTCGGGCAATCCCAGACCAAACATACAAAATCTCCTCTAAAACTTGCTCGATCGTAAGTCAATCTACTGATATTGTTAAAGTATCTACCTTTTTTCCTGCATCCTGCAACAGTAGAATCAAGTTTTATTAAGCTATCCCCCGATAAATAGGAATGTTAGAAATATCCCAGCCTTCCCTCCGCGAACAACAGCACTACCTCATCCGCAATTTAGCAGACCGGATGGAAGCAGTATGGCACCGTTATCTAGACCTGGAACCCTACCACCTGCCCGCTGAGTTGGGATACGTAGAAGGGCGCTTGGAAGGAGAAAAACTGATCATTGAAAACCGCTGCTATCAAACGCCCCAGTTCCGCAAAATACACCTCGAACTCGCTAAAGTCGGGCCGGTACTTGACATACTGCACTGCGTGATGTTTCCCAGACCGAATTATGCTTTGCCGATGTTCGGTACGGATATAGTAGCAGGCAAAGGCCAAGTTAGCGCCGCGATCGCAGACCTTTCTCCCCTCAATCGAGATCGAACTTTGTCGGAAACCTACCGAACCCAACTGGAAATTTTGCCGGTCAACCAATTTTCTTGTCCCCGCCAAATTCCCGAATGGGGGGATATTTTCTCAGAATTTTGTCTGTTTGTGCGGCCAGAGTCGATGGAAGAAGAAAACAGATTTTTGGACATAGTTGAATCCTACGTGGAAATTCACTGCAAACAGGCAGTCGCCTCTGAACCAGTATCTGCCACCGAAGAATCGAAAATTCTCGACGCTCATATTTACTACTGTAGCCAGCAGCAGCAAAACGACAAAACCCGCCGCGTACTCGAAAAAGCTTTCGGTCAAGATTGGGCCGAACATTACATGACCGAGGTGCTTTTTGATTTCCCTAAATAGCTGAAATTTGTTTACAATACTTAATAGTAGGTGGGCAAAACTTAATTAGGAAATCACCTACTTTATAAGTAATGGTAAAGGAATCACGGTTCAAGGATAAATCATTTTTAAAACCCCCAGGACGAGGAGTCATCGGTTTAGCGATCGCGGCAACTCTCATTACCACAGGAGTTGGTTTTTGGCAAGTATCTCAACTTAGAAAAGCCGAAGAGTTAAAGGCTGCGGCTGCAACGGCTGCTGCAACTTCCGTCGCCACCCGCACCAGCGTTACCGCTTTGGGTAGGTTGACTCCGCAGGGGGAAGTTATCAAATTGTCGGCCCCTTCGGCGTCGGAGGGAGCAAGAATTGAACAGTTGCAGGTGGAAGAGGGAGATCGAGTCAGTCAAGGACAAATCATAGCAGTTCTCGATACGCGCGATCGGCTCCAAGCAATCCTCCAACAAGCCGACAAAGAAGTCAAAGTCAAACAAGCAGAATTAGTGAAAATTCAAGCAGGCGCAAAAACAGGCGTTGTCGGCGCTCAAAAAGCCGAAGTTGCCAAGTTTGAAGCACAAGTGCAAAGGGAAACCGAAGGCGAAGCAGCCAATATCGCCCGCTTAGAAGCTCAACTGCGAAGAGAAACCGAAGCCGAACAAGCTAACGTCGCCAAATTCGAGGCACAACTTCAAAGAGAAACCGAAGCCGAACAAGCTAATCTTGCCAAATTGGAGGCACAACTCGAAAGAGAAACAGAGGTGCAGCAATCCAAATTGGCTAGGCTAGAAGCTCAATTGCGTGGGGAAATTGCCTCTCAAAACGCTACAGTCGATCGGCTAAAAGCCGAATTAACCAACGCCGAAGCCGAGGAACAACGCAACAAAGAACTTTCCGAAACAGGCGCAATTTCTGCTTCCGCCTACGACACCAAGCGCTTAGCAGCAGAGACGGCTCGCCAGAGAGTCAAAGAAGCTCAAGCTGTATTAGAAAAAACAGTGCAAACACTGCAAGAGCAAATAGTCGAAACTAAAGCCACAATCAAACAAACAGTAGAAACAGGCAAGCAGGAAATCAATCAATCCCGAGCCAATCTCCGACGCAAGTTAGAAACAGGTAGGCAGGAAATTAACCAAGCCAGAGCCACCTTAAATCAAAAGATAGAAACCGGTAGAGAACAAATCAATCAAGCCGAAGCAATACTAAAACAAAAAGCAGAAACTGGCCAAGAACAAATCAATCAAGCCAAAGCAAATTTAGACCAAATTGCCGAAGTACGTCCCGAAGACGTGCAAGCCGCCCAAGCCGCCGTCGAAAGTGCGATCGCCACCAAACAAAAAGCTCAAGTAGACTTAAACTTAAGTTACATCAAAGCACCCGTATCCGGCTACATCCTCAAAGTGCACAGCCGACAAGGAGAACGTGTCAACACTCAAGAGGGCATCGTAGAACTAGGCAGCACCGACCAAATGTACGCCGTAGCAGAAGTTTACGAAACCGACATCGCCAAAGTGCGAAACGGTCAGCGCGCAACAGTCACCAGCCCGGTTTTTACAGGCACTGTGGAAGGAACAGTCGATCGCATCGGCAAACAAGTCGGCAAAAAAGATGTCCTCAATACAGACCCCGCAGCCGACACCGATGCGAGAGTTATCGAAGTAAGAATTCGCCTCAATCCAGAATCTAGCAAGAAAGTTGCAACCCTAACAAACTTGCAGGTAGAAGTAAAAATAGACATCTAAAATGGGTAATTTGTAATTTGTCACAGGAGCGCTCGATCTTGTTACTCATTACTCGTTCTTCCCTCTTACTCCTTCCTTATTCCCTTTTCCTTATTCTTCCTCCTTCCTTCTTCCCTCTTCCTTCTTCCTTATTCCTTGATTGTATGGCAAAAATACCACTAGCTTGGGCACAATTAACCCGCGAAAGAATGCGTTTAGTAATCGCGCTAGCAGGCATTGGATTTGCCGACTTACTGATGTTTATGCAGTTTGGATTTAGAGACGCGCTATTTGAAAGCTCCATCACCTTTCACTCGAAGTTAAAAGGGGATATTTTTATCACCAGCACTCAATCTACGGCTTTAATAGCCATGAAAAGTTTTCCCCAGCGTCGCTTGTATCAAGCTTTGAGTTTTGACGGCGTTACAGAAATCAGCCCGGTATATTTAGGCTTTGGATTGTGGAAAAACCCCGATCCCAACCAGCGAAATACTCGCCAATTGATGGTCATCGGTTTTGACCCCGCTCATCCCATCTTTGATCTGCCTGAAATCCAAAATAATTTGGACAAAATCAAAATTTCGGATGTGGTTTTATTTGACCAAGCTTCCCGGCCGGAGTTTGGGCCGATAGCAGAATATTTTAAACAGGGAAAAGTTGTTGAAAGTGAAGTTGACAATCGCCGCGTTAGGGTAGATGGTTTATTTACTATAGGGGCTTCTTTCGGTGCCGACGGAAATCTTGTCACCAGTGATTTGAACTTTATGCGAATTTTTTCGACCCGGAGAACAAGAGGTTTAATCGATATAGGTATTGTTCACTTGCAGCCGGGAACAGATGTTAAGGTGGTTGTTGATAAAATGAGGGCAACTTTGCCGAAAGATGTGAGAATTTCTACTAAAGAAGAGTTTGTAAATTTTGAAAAGAAATATTGGCAGGAAAGTACCTCAATCGGATTTGTTTTCACTCTCGGCGCGGCAATGGGCTTTATCGTTGGGATAGTGATTGTTTATCAAATTCTTTATACTGATGTTACCGATCATTTACCCGAATACGCTACGCTGAAGGCGATGGGATATAAGGATATTTACTTTTTGGGTGTGGTGTTTCAAGAGGCTTTGATTTTGGCAATTCTTGGCTATTTGCCAGGGTTTGGAGTTTCTTTGGTGCTGTACAATTTAGGGAGAAATGCTACGAGTTTGCCAATGTATATGACTTTGGCGAAAGCTATGACTGTTTTTATTATGACAGTTGTCATGTGTTCTGTGTCGGGGGCGATCGCAGTTAGGAAGTTGCAGGCGGCTGACCCGGCGGATATTTTTTAAGGAAGGAAGAAGGAAGTTCGGCAACGAGCACTGTACAAGATGTAACGGATGTAACGGATGTCAGGAAGAAGGAAGAAGGAAATACCAATTACCAATTACGAATTAACAGCTACAAATTACCAATGAATACTTTACCAGTAGTCTCAATTAAAAATCTCAATCATTCCTTCGGCGAAGGACAACTTCGCAAACAGACATTATTTGACATCAACCTCGAAATTTATCCCGGCGAAATCGTGCTGATGACTGGGCCTTCTGGGTCTGGTAAAACAACATTGTTAACCTTGATTGGAGCTTTGCGATCGATCCAAGAAGGTAGTTTGAAAATTCTCGACCAAGAATTGCGGGGAACGCCGAAAAATAAATTAGTTAAAGTCCGGCGCGACATCGGCTATATTTTCCAAGCTCACAATTTGCTCAAATGCTTGACAGCTAGGCAAAATGTGCAAATGTCTTTAGAACTGCACAGTCATCTTTCTCCCCGAGAAACTAATGATAGAATAGAGGGAATGCTGCAAGCTGTAGGCTTGGGAGAAAGAATAGATTATTACCCAGACAGTCTTTCTGGCGGCCAGAAACAAAGAGTTGCGATCGCCCGGGCATTAGTCAGCCAGCCAAAATTAGTTTTAGCAGACGAACCCACAGCAGCACTAGATAGTAAATCAGGTCGAGATGTGGTAGAAATTATGCGAGGTTTGGCAAAAGAACAGCACTGCACTATTTTGCTTGTAACCCACGACAACCGCATTTTAGACATAGCCGATCGCATTATTCACATGGAAGACGGCTACCTCGCCCAAGATACATCAACAACGGCGGCAATCGGCGTTCTTTCGGGAAAATAATATTAATCCACCTCAACTTATTTCCTCGAACCTGGACGCTTTCCTCCTACCTTGGCAGGACTTTTTGTTGCACCTTTGGCTGTAGTTTTAGAACTACTTTTGCCACTTTTTTGACCCTTAGCTCCTACCAATTGGCTATCATTGGCATTGGTAGGCCGGCCGGCAGGCGTTCTCGTAGTCCTAAAGGTAACATTCACCCCTTCATTCGACTGTTCCAGCACCAACATCGGCGTCGGCTTGGCTTTTTGATCCCACTCAATATGAACGATGCGACCTTGAATTGTTGGCTGCCAACTGTCGTGATCGTCTGAAGGACTCAGATAAGTTTCCAAACAGTCAATAATTTGATTAATTGTCGCTGATGTTGCCTGAGTCGGCAGTTTCATCAACTTAATTTGAATCCGAAACAGCACGCGTTTTTCTATTTTTATTGCCGGATCGCCAGTTTCGTATTCGATATCAAACATCGAATCCACTTGCCTGCCGCTGCCCGCATTCCCATTTTTATCTCCCACTGCCCCCTGAGTCGGACGCAGGGCAATACTAATTTTTTCTTTAACTTTTACCTTGATCTGGTTCACAATGGCAAAGTGAAAGACTTCTTCCGCCATCCGCATTCTCAGGTAGTCTAAATTAAAGTCTCGCGAGTGGATAAGGTCGGGATTCTTTTCCATCTTTAACATGGTTTCCAGAGCCATTTTGTATTTTTTCTGGAGTTCTCGATTTCTAAACTCCTCAAATTTGAGCTTTTTACTCAAATCGTCGAGTTTTAGCTTGGTAAACACCGCTAAACCGATAAGCAATAACAACAGTAATCCCGACCCTCCCATTAAGAGTTGGTCTGAGGACGGATCTCCGGGTTTAGCCTTTTTAGGTTTGGGAGAGGCTACTGCCAACCTTGGTTCTACAAGGATTATTTGGGTTGACATGGGCTTTTAAAGGGTAAAATTTGACGCTATATTTATACAGGACTCCAGAGTAGAGCTGGTAGTGCAACTGGATCAACCAACATTGACATCATTCCACCATCATCTTGGTACAACTGGATTTCTGCAACTGGAGCACGCACCCTCTAATTAATACTTTATCTTTAACTGCAAGCAGGTTTCCGAAATATCGGAAAATCGCGCGCTGGCACTGGCCAATAGAAATGGTGAATTGTCTGTAATATATTATACCTATACAGCTAAAAAAATGTTTGTTCGGCGGTCTCCGTTTCTAGCAAAATAAAAAGAAATACACATAAATTAATAGTAACTCTGGGAGCCAGCAGCGGAAAACATCAAGGAGAACAGCCGATCGCCCGGACGATCGAGGGGCGGACGTTGGAGAGTGATAATTCCTACTGTTGGCTGACTCCCGCCGTGCCAGCCCACCGGGCGGCTTGCTGTGAAAGTCGAGCTGCGGTGCGATCGAACAACGTCTCCTTAGCTAAGATTACAGCTAATACCACCAATATTCGATCGTGACCTACGAACCCCTGCACCACAAATATCGCCCTCAGACATTTGCCGAATTAGTCGGTCAAGAGGCGATCGCCCAAACCCTCACCAGCGCCATCCTACAAGAGCGCATAGCACCAGCATATCTATTCACCGGCCCCAGAGGCACCGGTAAAACCTCCAGTGCCAGAATTTTCGCCAAATCCCTCAACTGTATTTCTACGGTTTCCCCCACCCCGACACCCTGTGGCAAATGCAACGTTTGCCAAGAAATTGCCCGAGGTTCGACACTAGATGTCATCGAAATTGACGCCGCCAGCAACACGGGAGTAGATAACATTCGGGATTTAATCGAAAGATCTCAGTTTGCTCCCGTACAATGCCGCTATAAAGTATATGTAATCGACGAAGTTCATATGCTCAGTACCCAGGCATTTAATGCCTTATTAAAAACATTAGAAGAGCCGCCCGATCGCGTTGTATTCGTTCTCGCAACAACCGATCCACAAAGAGTATTACCAACTATTATTTCTCGTTGCCAAAAGTTTGACTTTCGTCGCATCCCCCTCGATGCAATGATTGCTCACTTGCACAAAATTGCTAAATTAGAAAATATCAATATTGCCAGTGATGCAGTACAAATGGTTGCTCAACTTGCCCAAGGAGGTCTGCGAGATGCCGAAAGTTTGCTCGACCAACTAAGCTTATTTCAGGGTGAAGTAACAGTCGAAAAAGTTTGGGATTTAGTCGGCGCAGTCCCCGAAAATGACTTAATGGATTTGCTGCAAGCTATTGATACAGATAACGCTACAGCACTAATAGACATGACCCGCCACCTCATGGATCGCGGTCGGGAACCGTTAATCGTGCTGCAAAGCCTCGCGAGCTTTTACCGAGATTTGCTAATAGCCAAAGCTGCCCCGAAACGGTCAGATTTAGTAGCTTTAACATCTGCAACTTGGGAAAAACTGCGGGATTTTGCCCGCAATTGGGAGGCGGAGTTAATTTTGGCAGGCCAGAAACATTTGCAAAACCACGAAGTGCAAATTAAAAACACTACTCAGCCGCGTTTGTGGCTGGAAGTAACGCTGTTGGGATTGTTGCCATCAGCAATTAGAACTCAGTCACAAGCAACAGCGGAACCAGCGAAAAATATTGCTCCATCACAAATTCACCCCCCCCAACCCCCCCTTGCTAAGGGGGAGAGTCAGATATCTAATATTGAACAATCTTCAGTTTCCAATTCGCAAAATTCTCCGCCTCACTCGCCGCCTGTGGCTAATCGAACAGAAAGCCCACCTCCTGCGCCGATTACCGCACATGTACCAACTGCTGAAACGACTCAAGCAAATTATTATTCACCCACTAATTCAGCCGATGAAATCGATTTAAATCGAGTGTGGGAACAGGTACTTGAGCGTGTGCGGCCGCATGGAACTCAATCGCTGCTTCGCCAACATGGACAGCTAGTAATTTTTAGCAATAATACTGCTCATGTGAAAATTAGTTCGCAGCCGTTGCTCAATATGGTTAAAGACAAAGTAGCTAATATTGAAGAAGCTTTTTTGCAAATTTTTAACCGTCGAGTAACAGTAAAAGTGGGCTTGACAAATCCCGCTGAAAGTAATAGTTCTCGCGCCAAGGATGTGCCTAGTTCTAACGGACGTGTTGGCGAAAATCCCAGGAATTCTCATCCTGCGGATGATGCGGGCCAAAAGGTGCAGAACTCGGCGGCTTCTGAGATTACAGATGATTTTTTGGGCAAGGGTAGAGAAGAACAAAAACACCCGCTAGCGGCTGAAAATACCGCCGTTAATGTGCCGACAACTTCCGAATCGCGATCGCCCACAAACGGCTCTACCGACTCTCAAAATGACTTTAACGCTCAGGCTGTAGCGGTGCGTGATGACGCGGGAGATGTCGCAAATTCGGCTAGGAAGTTGGCTGATATGTTTGACGGGGAAGTAGTCGATTTGTCGGAAGACTTGGAGATTTGGGAATCGGAAACTTTTAGATTGGAATCTGAACCGGATTTTTCCGAGTTATCTTCTGAGTTAGGTGAGGATGATTTTATAGATTGGTAAATCTATGCTTGCGGCAGCGAAATGTTGCACATTTCGCCGGTCGCACAAAATCCAGCGCGGGTGTAAACTCGGAATTCCTCCTCGTGTCCCGCCATCAAAAACGCCACCGCAACACCCGCGTCGAAAGCTTCTCGCAGCAGCCGGGCCGTCAAAGCCCCTGCTATGCCCCGCCGGCGAAAAGGGACGCGCACGCCGATACCGGCGACTTCTGTCGTCTGATTTGCCGGCGCAGTACACATTCCAGCCCCCGCAGGTTGGCCCGTTGCTGCTACGCGAGCGAGTACGGCCAGGCCACCTGCGGCCAGAGTTTTCCGAAGACTGTCAACGTCTTCAGGGGTTGGTGCAGCCTCTGTGAAAGCCTCGTGTTGCGCCGCGGCTGTACCGAGGATCTCGGCCTCGGAAACTGGCAAAATTAGTTGGATGCCTGGGGGGACGGGAAGCAATTTCTCGGAACCCGGAGTGCAAGTCATCAGCGGCAGGCGTCCCTCAACGGTGAAACCGGCCGATAATATCAGCGTTTCTTCGACAGCAGGGGCTAGTTTCGCGACATACTCCAAACGCGGCTTTCGCCCGCGCACAGAGTACGCAGCGATTAGGGCCTTGACATCGGCGAGGGAGGGTGCGGCGCCGTCGTCGGGAATCGCATAGTTCAGATAAGGGTTGGTGCTGTGGCGGCTGAAGGTAGCGAGGAACGGCCCGATCCGCTCGGTGTCGCGCTGCTGGCTCGCAGCAAAGCGCAGGTATGATTGAATGCGAGATTGCATAAGTGGCTGTGCTGAAAACCTTGCTTTTAAGCTGACTCTGGCTTGGGCAGCGAAGACGGAAGTACCAACAGCTCGGCGGTCGATCGCTTCTCGACCATTTCCTTAGTAATCGTACACCGGGCAACATCCTTGCGCGACGGCAACTCGTACATCACATCCAACATCAATTCTTCGACAATTCCCCGCAGCGCCCGCGCTCCTGTTTTGCGGCGGTATGCTTCCTGGGCGATCGCCCGAATCGCCTCTGGCTTAAAGTCCAACTGCACGTTATCCATCTTCAGCAGCTTTTGATACTGCTTAACCAAAGCATTGCGGGGCTCCGTCAAAATCGCCATCAGCGTTTCCTCATCCAGCGGTTCTAACACCGCCGCCACCGGTACCCGCCCGATAAACTCGGGAATCATCCCAAACTTCACCAAATCATCCGGTTCCAGTTGCTTGAGTACATCAGCAGCCCGCTTTTCCTTCGGCTGAGCCTCTCCGGGCTGAATAAAGCCCATTGACTTTTTACCCGTTCTCTGCTCTATCACTTTTTCCAGACCGACAAAAGCACCGCCGCAGATAAACATGATATTGCTAGTATCAATTTGGATGCAGTCTTGATAGGGATGCTTGCGGCCGCCTTGGGGAGGTACATTGGCGATCGTCCCCTCCAGCATTTTCAACAGCGCCTGCTGCACGCCTTCCCCCGACACATCCCGCGTAATCGAAGGATTTTCGCTCTTGCGGGCTATTTTGTCAATTTCATCAATATAAATAATTCCGCGCTGCGCCTCTTCCACGTCCATATCTGCCACTTGCAGCAGCCGCAGCAAAATATTTTCCACATCTTCCCCGACATAGCCTGCTTCCGTCAGCGTCGTCGCGTCAGCCACCGCAAACGGCACGTCCAGCATATCCGCCAACGTCTGAGCCAGCAGAGTTTTTCCGCAGCCGGTCGGCCCGATTAACAAAATATTCGATTTTTGCAGTTCTACTTCTTCCGGCGGGTGTTTGCCGCTATTTTTTGCATGGATAAAGCTCAGGCGCTTGTAGTGGTTGTAAACTGCCACCGAGAGCACCTTTTTCGCCTCATCTTGCCCGATCGCATTTTCGTCGAGGTAATTTTTAATTTCCCTCGGCTTGGGAATTTGGCTCATCGACATACTTTTGCCCGAGGTACCGCGGCGCTTTGGCGTCGTTTCCTGCTTCGGAGCCGTCGCTGCTGCCGGAACTGCACTCGAATCAAACAACTCCTCATCTAAAATTTCATTGCACAAGTCAACGCATTCGTCGCAGATATACACCCCTGGCCCTGCGATCAACTTGCGTACTTGCTCTTGAGACTTGCCACAAAACGAACATTTTAGATGGGAGTCGTACTTAGACATAACAGCCTCTTAATTCAGTGCAGTGACATTCTCTCCCGCCGCCGGAAGGTTTTCTTTAGCGATAACTCGATCGACCAAACCGTAATTTTTGGCTTCCTCGGCTGACATAAAAAAGTCGCGCTCTGTATCAGCCTCTAATTTCTCGATCGGTTGACCTGTGTGGTGCGCTAGCAGTTGATTCAGCTTACGCTTATGATAAAGGATTTCTTTGGCTTGAATCTCAATATCAACTGCTTGACCTTGAGCGCCTCCAAGCGGCTGGTGGATCATAATTCGGGAACTCGGAAGAGACATCCGCTTACCGTGAGCTCCTGCTGTCAGCAGAAAAGCGCCCATACTCGCTGCCAAACCGTAACAAATCGTCACCACATCGGGGCGGATTTGCTGCATTGTGTCATAAATTGCCATGCCGGCCGTCACCGAGCCGCCGGGGGAATTTATGTACATTTGGATATCTTTTTCTGGGTCTTCGGCATCCAGATACAATAGCTGAGCCACTATCGAGTCAGCAACTTCGTCGGTTACGGGAGTTCCTAAAAACACAATTCGCTCCCGCAGCAAGCGCGAGTAAATGTCAAAAGCCCGCTCGCCCATCCCCGACTGTTCTAGTACCATCGGCACTACATTGCTGGGGCTAGAACTGACATCAAAATCGTTATAGCTTGTAATTAGGTAATTGGAAGATTGAGATACAACCATAAGACACCAGTCAAGGATTCTAGACAATTTGCTGCTGCTGATGAAAGCTTTAAATTAAGCCGCCAGCTTTTAACTATTATGCCTCTTCTGAACGGATATCGGGGGAATGGGGAGTTTTGAGTTTTGAAATTGCTTTCTGCGCTGGGCGCAACGCTGGAGTGACTTGCAAGGCTCGCGGGGTGAATGAGTTAAAACACTTACTGGTACATCATCCCTACTTCTAGTAGACACCCCGAGGTTTTAGTAAGGATCGGGCGCACCCGGAGCTTGTAGTTAAGGCTCGGGTGCGCCGTTCAAATCACGGTTGATTTCATGCCCCCAATTAGGACATTTGAACACATTAAGTTCTATTCTTCGCCTACGACTTCCACTTCGACGCTCGTGGCTGCTTCTGCTGAATCTCCAGCGTCTGATTCTTCTGATTCTGCTGCTGCGGGAGTCAGAGAGCCTTCAGGTACGAGTTCGATTGTCCCTTTTTCTTCCAACCATTTCAGGGTTTTTTGTTTGAGCAAGTCTTCCCTTACAAATTCCTGCAACCTTTGGGGGTCAAAATCTCCTTTGGGAAACTGCTTTCTGATTTTTGCCACTTCTGCTGCTACTTCTGTGTCTTCCACAGATAAAGATTCCAGCTTAGCTACTTCTGCCAGAGCTAGAGTCTGCTTGAGCCGCTCGATTGCTTCCGGGCGCGAGCGTTCCCGCATCGGGCCCATATTTTCTTCCGTAAACAGTTGGTTGATATCTATGCCGTAATTTTTCAATTGGACGGCTTGTTGATTCAACAAATAATCGATTTCGCGATCGACCATTGTTTCGGGAATTTCCACGTCTATTAGCTGCACGAGGGCTGCTGATATAGCTTTTTCCTTATTAGCTGATGTCTTGTTTTCTTGGTCTGCTTTAAACCTAGTTTCGAGAGATTCGCGCAGTTCTGCTAAAGTTTCAAACTCACTGACTTCTTGGGCGAAGTCATCGTCCAACTCCGGCAATTCTTTTTCCTTAAGTTCTTTGAGGGTAATCGTAAAGACTGCCGGTTTTCCCGCTAATTCTTCACTGCTATATTCATCGGGGAACTGCACGGAAACTTCTCTAGTTTCTCCCGGATTCATCCCGATCATACCTTGGATAAAGCCCGGTACAAACTGATTTTCCGATAATTCTACTTGGAAGTCTTCTGCTTCGCCACCGGGAATTTCTGCGGGAGTTTCGCCTTCGGGTGCTTCCGCAAATCTACCGGAGAAATCAACCAAAGCCACGTCTCCCAACTGAGCCGGCCTGCCTTCTACAGGGATTAAAGTAGCTTTGTCCGATCGATATTTTGCCAGTACCTCATCTACCTGAGCCTCATCATACTTAGCTTCTTCTGCTTGAAGCTGCAAACCTGTGTACTGACCCATTTTCACTTCGGGTTGTACATCAACCTTCGCCGAAAAAATCAGAGGCTGTTCTGGATCGAACTTAGCTAGTAACTCTTCAAATTCTGTGCGCAGTTCAAAACTGCCAATTGCCGCAATTTTTTCTTGTTCGAGGGCTTTTTGCAGGGAATCATTAATCAAATTTTCCAAAGCCGTCGCTTTCAAGCGAGTCTGGCCTAGGCGCTGTAGCAAAACTTGACGGGGAACTTTGCCTTTGCGGAACCCAGGAATATTAACCTCGCGAGCAAATTGTTTAATTACTTGCTCGTAAGCTTGTTTTGACTTTTCTGACGGTACTTCGATTTCCAGACCAATTTGGCTAGCTGGAAGTTTTTCCTGGGTTACTTTCATCGGCTTTTTTGATATTTAACAATAGTGTAATAAAATACATACAAATCTGACTTTGCCTGCATTTTAATTTTGTACGCTTTGACTCGTAACGGCACAACTACAAACACCTCTACCGGATGAGACTGTAAGTCCTGACCGGCTACTTTTTGGGCTTTTGCCAAATAGTTTTAGTGTGAGGATACTAGCTTTTGCTGCTAGGAAAGTGGAGGTTAAGTCCACTAATCGCCGATGCACCATAGCATATATTGCCCTCAGATGTCAATGTCTTGGGCATCCCGTCAAAGTTAACGGATGCGCCTGCTGCCAGAACGATGCGGATTGGCGCGGGGCGATCCTCTTCGAGGGCTTCGCTAACGGCAAAAGATGCTAAACTAGAAGTGGGTACGATCGCACGGCTCAATCGGGAAGTTCGATCGCCTGTTTCCGTTAACTGCACCATTGCTATCCTCTCATGCTCCCGATCTGGCATAACATTAATTAAGTTTGATATTGAGAATTGCAGTTATTTAAATTTTTGATTTCGATCGTTGAAACTATAATTTCTGGAGGAAACTAATTTGTCTCAATCCTATCGAGTTGCCATTTTAGGAGCTACCGGCGCTGTCGGTGCCGAGTTGCTAGAACTATTGCACAGCCGGAGTTTTCCGATTTCTAACTTGAAGCTGCTGGCTTCGGAACGTTCAGCAGGCACAACTTTGTCTTTTGGGAGTGAGATGCTGCCGGTCGAAGCAGTTGCGGCGCGATCGTTTGATAATGTAGATCTGGTGCTCGCCTCGGCCGGCGGCTCTACTTCTAAGTTGTGGGCTCCGCAAGCGGTGGCAGCCGGAGCAGTGGTTATTGACAATTCTAGCGCTTTCCGCATGGATGCGACCGTACCGCTAGTGGTTCCAGAAGTCAATCCCCAAGCGGCAGCAGCTCACCGAGGTATAATTGCTAATCCCAACTGCACGACTATTTTGATGGCAGTTGCGGTTTGGCCACTTCACAAAGTTATGCCGGTCAAGCGCATAGTTGTAGCCACTTACCAGTCTGCCAGCGGAGCGGGGGCGAGGGCAATGGAGGAAATGAAAGCTCAAGCAAGAGCAATTTTGCAGGGGGAAACGCCCAAAACAGATATATTTCCCTACCCTTTAGCATTTAATTTGTTTCCGCACAACACCCCGATTAATGATTTGGGGTATTGTGAAGAAGAGATGAAAATGGTAAACGAAACTCGGAAGATATTTGGCACGGACGAGATTAAAATTACGGCAACTTGTGTGCGGGTTCCCGTACTGCGGGCTCATTCGGAAGCGATTAATCTAGAGTTTGCAGAGCCTTTTAGCGCGATCGAGGCGAGGGAAATCTTAAAGCAGGCAAGCGGGGTTAAGCTGGTAGAAGACTGGCAAGCTAATTATTTCCCGATGCCCGCAGAAGCCAGCGGTAAGGATGAGGTGTTAGTTGGCAGGATTCGTCAAGATATTTCTCACCCCTGCGGGTTGGAGATGTGGCTATCGGGCGATCAAATCCGCAAAGGGGCGGCTTTAAATGCGGTGCAGATAGCTGAGTTGCTGGTAGAAAAAAATTTGTTGCGAACCCAAGTGGCGGTGGCTTCTAATTAGGGGAACCCTCGTAACTTGAAAATTGAAATTGGGGATTTTAGATAAACCTTTCATCTGAAATCAAAAATTTAAAATCAAAAATCAACAGTCTAAAATCGGAGAAAGTGTGGTAAAGTTTGGACGGGTTCTGACTGCAATGATTACGCCGTTTAAGGAAGACGGCAGCGTCAACTATGCGGTAGCAGAACAATTGGCAGTTCATTTAGCCGATCGCGGTACAGATAGCTTGGTAGTGTGCGGAACTACTGGCGAGTCTCCCACTATGACCTGGGATGAAGAATACGAATTATTTCAGGTAGTACAAAAGGCGGTGGTCGGTAAGGCGTTAGTAATCGCAGGAGCGGGGTCTAATTCTACTTCAGAAGCAGTCGCAGCTACGAAAAAAGCAGCTAAACTCGGGTTAGATGGCTGTTTGCAGGTGGTTCCTTATTACAACAAACCGCCGCAAGAAGGTTTATACAATCATTTTCAGGCGATCGCGCAATCTGCTCCAGAATTGCCTATAATGTTATATAACATCCCCGGTCGCACTGGTCAGAATATGTTGCCGGAGACGGTGGCTCGATTGGCCCAAATCCCCAACATTGTGGCCGTAAAAGAAGCAAGTGGCAACTTGGATCAAGCAAGTCAAATTCGGTGCTTGACATCCCCTGAATTTGCCATCTATTCTGGAGATGATTCCCTAACTTTGCCAATGTTGGCGGTAGGAGGATCTGGTGTAGTTAGCGTAGCCAGCCATCTGGTAGGAGAGCAACTGCAACAGATGATCAAAGCTTTCGAGGCCGGTCAAGTTCAAGTCGCTACCCAGATTCACTTGCAACTTTTTGACCTGTTTAAAGCTCTTTTTCTCACCACAAATCCCATTCCCGTCAAGACAGCTCTCAAACTTCAAGGCTGGGATGTAGGCTCCACCCGTCCGCCGCTGTGCGATCCGCCCGTTGAGGTAACTCAAAAGTTAAAGGACGTACTGAGTCAGCTAGCAGCAGTATCAGCTAGAAAGACGAGCGGCAACGAGTTTTCAGACAACTGAATATTGGTTGTTATCAGTCATTAGTTCTGAGTCATCAGTCATTAGTAATTAACTGTTAGTAAGTAGCTAACCGTCAAGGATTAAAGACTGAAAATAGAAGAATGAAGGCCAAAGACAACTGACTGTACGGGATAGTAAAACCCGCCAGGGATTTTTCCATAAATATTTGGAAAAATATTCCCCTACCAACGAACAGTAGACGAAAGACGAAAGACCAAAGACCACAGACCAATAACAAAAATAACTAACAAAGGATACGCATGATCAAAAATACAACTGCATCTGCTCTAAAAGTTATTCCCCTCGGCGGGCTGCACGAAATCGGTAAAAACACTTGTGTGTTCGAGTACGGCGACGAAATAATTCTTTTAGATGCCGGTTTAGCGTTCCCGACAGATGGAATGCACGGGGTAAATATTGTCCTTCCCGACATGACTTACCTGCGGGAAAACAGCCACAAAATTAAAGGTATGATCGTGACTCACGGTCACGAAGACCACATAGGCGGTATCCCTTATCACCTCAAACAATTTGAAATTCCCGTCATCTACGGCCCTCGTTTGGCGATGGCTTTGTTAGCGGGAAAACTCGAAGAAGCCGGAGTGTCTCACCGCACTGAATTGAGAACGGTTCGACCCAGGGATACTGTCAGAATTGGCAAGAATTTCTTAGTAGAATACATTCGCAACACTCACTCGATGGCAGACAGTTTTACTGTGGCAATTCACACTCCAGTGGGAATTGTGATCCACACCGGAGACTTTAAAATTGACCACACTCCTGTAGACGGCGAGCATTTTGATTTGCAAAAGCTGGCCGAGTACGGCGAGAAAGGCGTGCTGTGCTTGATCAGTGATTCTACTAACTCGGAAGTTCCCGGTTTTACTGCTTCGGAACGTTCTGTTGCTCCGAATTTAGACAGAATTATCGCTCAAGCACCGGGACGGGTGATGGTGACAACGTTTGCTTCCTCGGTACACCGATTGCAAATTGTTTTGGACTTGGCTAAGAAAAACAATCGCTATGTCGGAGTAGTTGGCCGGTCGATGCTTAACGTCATCGCTCACTGCCGCAATCTCGGCTACATCAAATGCGAAGATAGTATTTTCAAACCGCTGAAAGAAATCCGCAATTTGGCTGAAGATAAGGTACTGATTTTAACTACAGGTTCCCAAGGCGAACCGATGGCGGCGATGACTCGCATTGCTAACGGCGAACATCACGAACTGAAAATCAGGAAGGGCGATACAGTCATTTTCTCAGCTAATCCGATTCCGGGAAATACGATCGCAGTGGTAAACACGATCGATAAACTGATGATGCTGGGAGCACACGTGGTTTACGGCCGCGACAAAGGCATTCACGTTTCCGGCCACGGCTGTCAAGAAGACCAAAAGTTAATGATTAACATGACTCGTCCCAAGTTCTTCTTGCCGGTTCACGGGGAACACCGGATGCTGATCCAGCACTCCAAGACGGCTCAAAGCATGGGCATTCCCGCTAGCAATATGGTGATTATTGACAACGGCGATGTCGTAGAATTAACTGAAAATTCGATACGGGTGGCCGGTCAAGTGCCTTCAGGAATTGAATTAGTAGATGCTTCTCGATCGGGCGTTGTCAAAGCCAGCGTCCTCAAGGAACGTCAGCAGTTGGCCGGAGATGGCGTTGTAACTGTAGCGGCGGCTTTGAATTGGGAAGGCAAATTAGTTGCAAAACCAGAAGTCCACTTGAAAGGTGTAGTGACATCAGCCGATCGTGCGGAGGTGATCAAATTAATCACTCAAACCATTGAAACAGTTTTGAGCGATCGCTGGTCAGAATTTGTCAAACCCGCCACTGCTGACTCGCAAGTTGACATTGACTGGGTAGGAGTGCAAACCCAAATAGAAAAAGCAATTCAGCGGGTGATGCGCCGGGAACTTCAAAGCAATCCGCTGCTGGTATTCCTGATGCAAATTCCAGAAGAAGCAGTGCGATCGGAAAAAGTAGCAGCATCTCCCGGTTCCCTGGAAGCACCTAAGCTATTATCCTCCCCATCCTCGGCATCGCCATCATCGGCATCATCCCCATCCTTGCCATCTCCTGCCAATCAGGTGACGGGCCGGCGCCGTCCCCGGACTGCTGCAAGGGCAGCTTCTTAGGGCGATAATTCTCGGACGCACTGCGAACCAAGAAAGGAGTTTTAGGTTTTGTAGTTGCGCTTGGACGCCCAAGCGCAACTACAAGCCTAGATTGGATTTCATAAATACATTTCCTCATACCAATTTACTATGAAGCTGCATTTAATATAACGCTAAGGACATAGTTCCAACAAGAAAGACATCAGCCTCATTTAGCTGGGGGGGGTGACAAGGATGGCTAGGAGCTAGATTGAATCTGACTTATAGCCCTCATCCCCTGTTGGTAAAAATAGCGCTTTTGAGGAGTTAATGTCATTAACTCT